>NZ_JAUBPE010000006.1:0-149409 GCF_036700565.1 Microcoleus pseudofavosus SVA1_A4 | reverse complement strand
CTGGTGGCTGCGGGCTTTTTCATTCGTTTATTTTACCAGATGCCGCCACTGAAGTTTTTTTGACCTGAATCCTTACGTGTCTCCTATATTAAAGGTGACAGTGCCAGAGGGGAAAGTGCCACCGAAATCTGTGGCATTACTGGGGTTGGCTCCACTAGCAGTTACGACGTACTTTGCTATAGTGCTAATGCTAGTATTACCCGTTCTAGTAACAGTAAAAGTAAAGTTAGTAGTACCGCTATTAGCTTCAGCTTGGCTACTGTTAGCTGCGCTAATGGCAAGGTCACTGAATTGTTGTAATTCATAGGCTCCGATGTCAGTGGCGGTGCTAAATACACGGTTAAAACCTGTGCCGCGTTGGTCTGTAGTGAGGCTATTAGGGTTAGTTCCTGCGTCGATGGCGGGACTACCGCCAACTAAGGCGTGAGTTTGGGTTAATCCGCCATTATTAGCTAAGGCAGAAATTGCCGTGCTAATTGCTCCCGGAAGAAGGATATCGGAGGCAATAGTAGTAAAACCGCCGGCGCTGTTGTTTTGTCCTACTAAGTTGTTGCCACTAGAGGTAAATGTACCTGCCGTAATGTTGGCTTCAGCACCAGTGGGAGAAGTATTACCTGCAACAATGCTATTACCAATAGTTATCTTAGCAGTAGCATTTTTTTGAGCAATGCCACCGCCATTAGTTGCCGTATTGTTGCTGATGGTGCTGTTAGTAATATTTGCCGTACCGACACTGCTGCCATTGTAGATACCGCCACCGAATTGAGTAGCAGAATTGCCGCTAATGGTACTGTTGGTAATAGTTGCCGTTGTCAGATTGTTAATTCCGCCACCGTATTTAGCTGAATTCCCGCTGACAGTGCTGCTGGTGAGAGTTATTGTCCCGCCGCTGTTGTGAATGCCGCCGCCATTGCTTGCCGAATTGCCGCTAATGGTACTGTTGCTGATATTTACTAAGCGGTCAGTGGAGATAGCACCACCAAAACCATTGGCAGTATTGCCGCTGATGGTACTGTTAGTCACGGTCAAGGTTGCTCCCACGCCGTTACTGGAGATGCCGCCCCCTTGATTGCCAGTGGTATTCCCGCTGACGGTACTATTGGTTAGGGTGAATATGCCTCTATTGTTAAAGATCCCGCCGCCCCTATTAGCACCACTGCCGCTGATGATATTATTGCTGATGGTGCTGTTAGTCACCGTCATGGTTCCCAATCTGTTGTAGAGACCGCTACCATCGCCCCGTACCGAATTGCCGCTGATAGTGCTGTTGGCAATGTTAACTGTGCCTTTGTAGTTATAAACCCCGCCGCCTTGACTACCAAGAGTGCTAGCATTAAAATTGCCGCTGATGGTGCTGTTAGTGACAGTTAGCAATCCACCGCTGCCAATGGCGATGCCAGCACCGTAATCAGCCGAATTGCCGCTGATGGTACTGTTAGAGATTGCGACTGTTCCTTGGCTATAGATGCCGCCGCCACCAATAGCAAAACTTGGAACTGTTACTGTGTTGCCGCTGACGGTGCTGTTGGTCAAGTTTAGGGTGCTGCCAGTTCCCACCCGAATACCGCCGCCTTTGGTACTCGCTACGCTGCCATTAGCGATAGTGAGGCTGTCAATATTGACAGTGACAGTACCGGAAATATCCAACACGCGCACGGCATTGTTGCCACTAACAGTTAAATTACTCGCACCTGGCCCGTTAATACTGACTGAATCGGTGATACTTAGACCAGTGGCAAGGACAATAGTGCTACTGACTCCGGTAATATCGATGATATCCGCTACGCCCACAGTACCGTTAGCAGTCGTAATGGCATCTCGCAGACTCCCGGCTCCTGAATCATTAGTATTCGTAACTGTATAAGTAGTCATGCTTTCTCCTAAGTCCCTACTTGAAGCTTTAAATCCCTATGAAACTAGCAGATGTCACCGCACTCTTACTCACGCCAACCATAACAACTAACGGCTCCCTTAACATTCTACTATTTTTAATCTCCTACCAACCCATTTAATGCTTCAGCAACCCGATTAAACACTTCCACCCAATCTCGCGGTTTTGATTGCCGAAATAGTCGCATCGTCGGATACCAAGGAGTATCACTTATTTCTAACATCCATCGCCAATCAGGACTATAGCATAGTAAAGTCCAAACTGGCTTACCTAATGCTCCGGCCAAGTGAGCAACCGAAGTATCCACAGTAATCACTAAATCTAGTTGGGCGATCGCTCTTGCCGTATCTCCATAATCTCTCAGATAATAACTTAGATCGCAGACATTAAATTCTGGCAATTTTGCTACATCTGTCGGCTTATTGATTTTTTGCAAACTGAAAAAATCAATGTTTTTAATATTCAAAATAGGCACAAAGTCATCTAATTGACAAGAACGATTGCGATCGTTTTTATGAGTAGGACTACCACACCAAACAATTCCTACTTTTAAATTATTAGATTGAGATGAATGCAGGATTGGGGAAACGGAGTTTTGCTCCCTTACTTCTAAATAGGGAATTTGAACAGGGATTGTTTCTAAAGTTGTACCGAGAATATGAGGCAAACTCATTAAGGGAGCATAAACATCAAACTCTGATATCGCAATATCTCCCGGCGGTATCATTTTATCAATATGAGGAATGGTAGCAAATAATGGCATTAAATCGGGAATGCAAACTAAAATAATGCGACAATTCATATCAGCTACTATAGGGATATAGCGAATGAATTGGATTGCATCTCCCGCACCTTGTTCGGTATGAATCAGAATAGTTTTACCGCTTAAGTCGCTACCATCCCACAAAGGTTGAGGACAAATAAATGGTGTAAAGTTATTCGTTTGCCAACGCCACTCACTTTCGGCAAAGCCTTGGGTATATTCTCCTATTTGTAATAAAGCCATGCCTAAATTCAAATGTGCATCAGGAAATTGGTAGCGAATATCAATGGCTTTTTGATAATATTCTATGGCTTGATTTAATCTATGTTGATGCTGGGAAATTATTCCCAAATTATTGTAAGCTTCTGCATGATTGGGATCTGTGGCAATTACTTGTTCTAATTCTATAATCCCCTCTTCCCATTGTTCTTGTTCTAAATAAACTACTCCTAAGTTATACCGTGCCATCAAATAATCTGGCTTAAGTTCTAGGCATTTCTGGTATTGCTGCATTGCAGCTTCCAGGTTGCCTTGATTGTAAGCATCATTGCCCAAATTAAGTAAATATTCGGCATCTTCTGGTTGTAGAATCTTCTCAGTTAGTTCTACTTCTTGAAGTGCTTCATCGGGTAAAATATAAGTTGTACCTAAAAGTTGCTCATCCCAGTTAATGACTTCGGGAAATAGAAAACCGGGAATAATACCAATAGCAAATATTTCTTGTACGCCACCTTCAAATCTTAAGAAAGCAAGGATTTCACCAGTTTGAATGTTAACTACCCACACGCCACAATTCCTTTCTGTGAGACTTTTGGTAATTGGTAATCCACTAAAAACGGCGGTTTCTCTAATTTGTGAAAGTCCAATAAAGGCTAAGTTTTCCCAGAAAGCTAAGCCGCGAGTGAAACCGGGAACTTGAGCAACTGTCGTTAATTTTCCCGAACTTAAATCAACTTTTGCTAAACTACCATTTCCTGATTCTAATACCCAAAGTTCCTCCCGATACCAGCGGGGAGAATGAGGCATAGATAAACCGCGACAGATGATTTCATTACTGGGAATATCAATGAGAATCCC
Source organism: Microcoleus pseudofavosus SVA1_A4 (assembly GCF_036700565.1). Lineage (NCBI taxonomy): Bacteria > Bacillati > Cyanobacteriota > Cyanophyceae > Oscillatoriales > Microcoleaceae > Microcoleus > Microcoleus pseudofavosus. Next base: position 145,678 of record NZ_JAUBPE010000006.1, on the reverse strand, counting down.
CCCATTAGCCTTGTTTTTTCGCCAACCTGCGGCTTCATTTGTTTCTCCTAATGCTGTAATATATTGTGGTCGATTGTTGCGGATGCTTAAACCGTTAAGATGACAGCGATCGCTGAGATCGTAAGCACTAATAAAATTAGGTCGCCATCTCGGTACAAAACTATGAATTTTATCTAGGGTACATAAACAGGAAAAACGAGTATTAATAAACCAAAGTTCATCATTGGTATATGCCATTTCGTGAATGTCAATATCCCCGGTAATATGAGTGCGACGAGGGAGATAACAAGCATCATGTTTACCAAGGGGTTCTAGCTTGGGCGCTACCGCTGGGACGTTGCGAAGTTCTATAATTTGGTAAGCTGTACCAATGGCTAATTTTTCGCGATCTACTGCTAAACCCATTGGGCGATCGAACGATCGGAAATGAGTATTTATGGTATTATTGTCTGCACGCAGAACGATCAACTTGCCTGCTTGGTAGGTCGAAATAACTAGAGAAATACCAAGTTGAGTTAAAATGTTGGGGAAATTAGTTGTATGAACGCTGGTTAAAGAAATATTTTGGGTATTCATGTGGCAAAATATAGATATTGCGCTCGATTTAAGTTTCAATTTAGAGCTAATAAATACCGAGGTTGATTTCTGTCAGCGGTATTTCTAGTTTGTGGCAGATGACACGCTAGATTCTTGACTACTAAGAATTAGCAAAGTTCCATTATGTCAGTGCTTGAGTTGGATCATTTACAAATCTTTATAAAAAGCAGCCTAGCAGTTATGTATTTGATACGATCGCGTTATATTTGAGATATATAAATATCTGCTTCCAGATTTTATGAATAACGAAAAAGCCACTTTTAATAAAGTACAAGAACACGAGATTTTTGGCGATCGCGATTTTCCATCTTGGTTAACCCAACAACAAATCAGCCTCGCTTGCACTACCTATCAAACAAGCAGGTTAATGTTAATCGGTGCTGCACCAGAAACCAACAGAATCTCGGCTTTTTGGCGAATATTCGATCGCGCAATGGGGCTTTACTGCACGCCGGAACGCCTTTATTTAAGTTCAAAATATCAACTCTGGCAATTAGATAATGTCTTAGAATCCGGCAAATTATACCAAGAATACGATAAATTATATATACCAAGAATCGGCTATACTACAGGAGATATCGACATTCACGATATCGCTGTCGATAAAAATAATCAAATCATTTTTATTAGCACTTTGTTTAATTGTATCGCTACATTGAGCGATCGCCACAGTTGCAAACCTCTCTGGAAACCAGGTTTTATCTCACAATATATAAATGAAGACCGCTGTCACCTCAACGGTTTGGCAATGGTAGAAGGGGAGGCGAAATATGTCACGGCGTCGAGTCAGTCGGATGTGGTGGATGGCTGGCGCGATCGCAGAAAAAACGGCGGTATAGTTATTGATATTGAATCTAACGATATTATCGTCACAGGATTGTCAATGCCGCACTCACCCCGCTGGTATCAAGACAAGTTGTGGTTGCTGAATTCAGGGAGAGGGGAATTGGGTTATGTGGATTTAGACACAGGGAAATTTGAGGCCATTACGTTTTGTCCGGGATATGTGCGAGGACTAACATTTTGGCAAAATTGGGCAATTGTTGGACTCTCGAAACCTCGGGGAGGTGACAACACTTTTAGCGGTTTAGAATTGGATGAGTTGTTGCTGGCCAAGGATGCTGAGGCTCGCTGTGGTATGATGGCGATCGATTTGACTACAGGGGCGATCGTTCACTGGTTGCGGTTTGAAGGAATTGTTACGGAACTTTATGATGTGCAAGTGATTCCGACAGTACAAAAGCCTATGGCTGTAGGTTTTCAGACTGAAGAAATTGCTCAGTTAATTACTTTGGAACTTTAACCGCAGATGGTGGCGGATGTACGCGGATTAACGCAGATAAATGTTGACAGGATGTACGCAGAGGGTGTGAGAGAAAGTATTTAAGCGGGATTTGGTATTACTCAAAAATCGCCCCATCTAAGCTTGTTTTTCTTAAGTCTGTTCTCGCTAAATTTGCACCTCTTAAATCAGCACCTGTTAAGCAAGTATTGCTTAAATCTGCATAACTCAGATCGGCACCTTTCAGATTAGCCTCAGATAAATTTGCTCCTGATAAATTCGCCCTCACAAGTTGCGATTTACTCAAAGTGCTGCCACTCAAATTTGCTGCTGGCATCTGTGCGGACATTAAGTTTGCTTTGCTTAAATTAGTGCCGCTGAGGTTAGCCAAATTTAATTTAGCATAACTCAGATCGATATTTTCCAAGCAAAGTTCGTTCAATTGCGCGCATCGCAAGTTAGCATTAATAAAAAACCTGTCTCCCACCGCATAACGGCGCAGCAATTCGTCAACTGCAAGCCGAATTAAAACCGGTTCGCAAGTATTTTGGTAGCACCACGATGTCTCCAGCAAACTAGCGGCTGCTTCAATTGCTACCTTGTCGGATTTAGGGAGCACCAAACTATTGCACCCATCCCACTCACCGTTGAGCATAAAGGCCATGTCAGAAGCTGCTGCAATTGAGTCGCATAGCAAAACGGTTTCTGGTTTGGGTTGCAGCCAGTTCATTAAGGCGATCGAGCTCTTGTTTTTCACTGTTGATTCAGGGTTTGTGCGTCTTTCTTAATTATAGGTAAAAATATTGAAAACAGTATGCACAAATTCGCTGCGGCTTCAGAGAAGGAATTAATTGTGTTTGGTGCAGCCAGACCAGGATACCGCGATGCAGAAATTGCTCGGTGGATTGAATTTATGCAGGGGCATAATATCAAGCAAGTTTGCTGCTTGCTCGATCAGACGCAACTCATCCGCTACACTGATTTACTGGGAACATATCGGAAAATATTTGGGTGCGATCGAGTTTGCCCGGCGCCGATTGCAGACTTTGAATTGGTCGATCGCGATATTTTAATCGATCGCATATTGCCGTTCTTGGCATCTGCAAATAGCAAAGGCGAACGGGTGGTAGTTCACTGTTCTGGGGGGATCGGACGTACAGGACAGGTTTTGGCTGCTTGGTTGGTCAGCGGGCGGGGATTCTCTAACAAACAGGCGATCGCAGCAGTAAAAAAAACTGGCAGAAATCCCTATGAAGCAGCGATTGTAGCTTGTTTGAAAGGTCGAAACCCCTGGCTAGTCGCCCAAGAACTTAATGCTCTTTTAGATGATTGTCGCCTTGCTAGGAGAAATGAGATATAGCAGATAGTTGTACCAATTCTAAAAAGTCATGCAACATTAGCTGTAGGGTGCGTCGCTATTCACTAATCCCAAAAAAGAGCGACTTTTCGAGCAGCGAGTGCACCTACAAACAGTCTTTCAGGAAACAACCCTCCGTTGCACTCCGCCCAACACTCATGATTTTTGCATGACCAGGCGAGAATTGGTATTATTATATAAAGTCCGAGGTGCGATTCGTTTATATTTATCATGGGAGTGCGAGCGTCTCGCTCGCGAGCGAGACGCTCGCACTCAAATGACTAATGACTAACAACTAATCAGTTGTACTAACGTGGTCGATTCTCTCTAATTGCCAGAGAATTTGGTTGCCTTCGCGCCGCACGCGAGAAACAACCCAATTTCGCCAAACCCAGTTGTCTCCGCGACTGGTGACAGCGCTAGCATTTACATCCATCAAATCAGCCAGTTCAGAACTGGTAATCAAGTAGCCTTTGGTCGCAACCTCGTCGGCTATGTGCAAGGTTTCGATGAGGTTTCGGAGTTCCTGAACCCTCACCTCGCGGGGCAAGTTCTCCAGGGTATCGGCAGTTGAATCCATCATGGCAGCATTGGAGATGAGAAGGTCAGAAGTTATGACATAGGATTCTATCGTTTTGTTACCCGTTGCGTCCGTTTCTTCCAAAACAATTGTGTTTTCCGAACCAAGGGGCGGTGTCCCCGCGCCCGCGCCGGCAAAAGTGCCCGCCTGAGTCCCGTTTGCTGTTGGTTCCTGCTGTTGCAGTTCGGGGGTGAGATTGTGAGAGAATTTGCGGGCGATTTCATCGCACCTGTCGTTGTAGAAGTCGCCGGAGTGGCCGCGGACGTGTTCCCACTTGACTTGCCGGGAATTCAGCTTGTCTAGCAGGTGCCAGAGGTCTTGGTTGACGACATCTTTGCCCGCCGAGGTTTTCCAGCCTTTATTTTTCCAGCCTTGAATCCATTTGGTGATGCCGTTTTTAACGTATTCGCTGTCGGTGTAAAGGGTGACTGGCTCGGTTTGACCGGAATGGGCAAAAAATTCGAGGGCAGCGACCGCAGCCTGCATTTCCATGCGGTTGTTGGTGGTTTGGGGGTCTGCACCCCCGAGTTCGTGACAGTGGCCGTCGGCGAAGCAAACTACTGCACCCCAGCCGCCGGGGCCCGGGTTGCCGGAACAAGCGCCGTCTGTGTACAAGCTTTTGATTTGGGGAATTGTCATGAGTAAATTAATTTGTCATTTAGAGGTAAGTTGTTTGCAAGTGCGATAATTAAGGCAATTGAGATAGTTTTACTTGCTGCTATGAAAAATGCCAACTTAAAGATTAAAAAGGTCGCGCTATTTATTTGTCCGTTTTCTTTGTTAATTTTTAATAGTTTCGCGCAAGCACAGCCAATAGTGCCTGCTGCTGACGGTACTGGCACTGCTGTCACCCGCACCGGCAACCGCTACGATATCAACGGCGGCAGTTTGTCGGGAGACGGGGCGAATCTTTTTCACAGTTTTAGCCAGTTCGGCTTGAATGAAGGTCAAATTGCTAATTTTCTGACTAATTCGGCTATTCAAAATATATTAGCTCGAATTGCTGGCGGGGACGCTTCGCTAATTAACGGTTTAATTACTGTGACGGGCGGCAATTCTAATCTGTTTCTAATTAATCCTGCGGGGATTGTGTTTGGCCCGAACGCGAGTTTGAACGTGCCGGCGGCTTTCACTGCAACTACTGCTACTGGTGTCGGTTTTGGTTCTAATTGGTTTAATGCTGCGGGTACAAATAATTTTAGCGCATTGGTTGGTACGCCAAATGCTTTTTATTTTGGTGCGGCCGGGCCGGGAAGTATTGTTAATGCTGGTAATTTGGCTGTGACTCCGGGGCAAAATTTGGCTTTGCTGGCCGGTACGGTTGTTAGTACGGGGCAGTTGTCAGCCCCTGGCGGGCAAATTACTGTTGCTGCTGTTGAGGGAGATAATGTTCTCCGCATCAGTCAACCGGGGCATTTGTTGAGTTTGGAAGTAGCAACGGGCGGGAATTTGGGGAATTCTCAACAGACTTTAAATCCTGTTTCTTTGCCGCAGTTGCTGACAGGTACGGGGCCAAATCAGGCGGCGGGTGTTGAGGTTGCTGGGGACGGTTCTGTCCGGCTTGTGGGTTCTGGTTTGCAGGTGAATTCTGGGGATGTGGCGATTGCTGCTAATGTGTCTCAGTTTCCGCAATTGAATGCGGGAAGTGCGAATTTATGGGCTGCGGGAAATCTCACGTTAGCGGGCACGAGGCTGCAAACTGCGGGGGATTTAAACTTGCAGGCCCGGGATGCGGTGCGGGTCAGGGACAGCGCCCAGAATCCGTTTTTGGCGCTCTCTGGGGGAAATTTAGACATTCGGGGCGATCGCACGATCGACATTCTCACTCAAAATGCGATCGGCGGCTTGTCTCTTCCCCCGCAATTCCAAAGCGGCGGGAATTTGAGTTTAGTTAGCAACGGTGTTATTTCGGGGGATTCTCACTTTATTTCTGGTGGCAATTTTTCGGTGCGGAATCTGTCGGGAATGCCGGGTAATTTTGTCAGTTTATTTGACCCGATTATCAGTTCGGAAGGAGATGTTTTGTTGGGAAATTATACCGGTGTTTCGCTGAAAGTGGAGGCGAAGGGGAGTATTGTTGGCGGGGATATTACAATTACCGGCCCCGATCTGGCATTGCCTACTGAAAATGTGAATCCCGACGATCCAGATATTGCTATTTTAACCAGAACTCCGGCTTTAATTCTGCGGGCTGGAGTGGCAAATCTGACCAATCCGCTTAATATTTCTACTGATAGTTTTGGATCGAATGCAGCTTTCTCTTCAACGCCGCTTTTTACCAGAAATGTGATTTCTGTTGAAAATATTTCCGCAGGCGGGCCTGTGATTTTGTCGGCAGCGGGTGAGGTGGCAACTAGAGATATTAACGGCGGTCAAATTAGTCTCGAAAGCAGGGAAGCTGGAGTGATAGTTGGGGGCGGATTAACGTCGAGTTCGACAATTAATATTCAGGCTCGTGACAATATTATATTGACAAATCCAATTATTCTTGGAGATGTAAACGGCAATGTTAGTCTGAACAGCAGTGGGGGTAATATCGTAACGGGGCCGATCGATACTGGGAATTCTGGGGCGATCGAACTCAGAGCTTTTGGCAATGTGAATTTTGGGAATTTGCAGGGATCTAAAGTTGATATTGTCAGTGACTCCGGGGAATTGGGAGTTTTGAGCGATCCGAATTTTATAGTCCCCAATACTGCCCCAGTCAATATTGCAGCAACTGAAAATATCAGTTTGACAGCTTCTAGGGACTTAACGGTAGGCAATCTCACCGCTGCGACTGTCAGTGCTAGCAGCAATGGGAGTGTTAATACGGGTGCGATCGCTACTACCGGAGATGTCAGAATTTTAGCCCGACAGCTAATCAACACAGGGATAATAACTGTTAATCCTGTCGCCACAAATCCAGTTAATCGGATTCCCACAGTAAATCTGGATGGCCAAACTAATATTAATGTTGCATCGATTAACGCTGGCACTGGCACTATTGCTTTGAGAGCATCCAGCGATTTAACTACAGGGAGTTTGCAAGGGGGAGCAGTTGCAGTCAGTAGCGATGGGGGAAATATTGCGATCGGCAATACTTCGTCAACAGGAAATGTGAATTTGACAGCTTCTGGCAATGTAAATTCAGGAAATTTGCAGGGATTGGGAGTTTCTGTCAATAGTAATTCGGGAAGTATTCAAACTACAAATGCTACCGCTACAAATGTCAGTTTGACAGCATCTGGCGATGTCAATGCCGGAAATTTGGGTGGAGGTTCGGTTGATGTTAACAGCAGTGCGGGGAATGTTATCGTTGCTGACATTGAGACAGTAGGAAATATCAATTTTAGAGCAGCGCAAAACGTGACTGCGGGTAATTTGCGGGGAGTTGGAGTTGATTTGACTAGCAGCAGGGGAAATGTCAGCACTGGCAATATTAATGCTGTGGAAGTTGTGGGAATTTTAGCGGGAGGGCAAATCAGAACTGGGGAAATAAATGTTAATCTTTTTGGAAGAGGTCGCACTTCTACAGTAAATGTTAACGCTCAAAATGATATTAGCATTGCATCGGTGATTGCTCCGGGCGGTAGGGTTGAGATCGCAACTCCGGGTTTAGTTCAAGTGACGGATACTTTTGACCAAAACGGCACTCCTGTTAGCATCTCGACTCTTGGCGGCACTCAACCCGGTACAGTTACGATCGCCCACGGCGGCGGCGATGTCAATCCGCCGACGGCTTTTGCGGTGGGAGATGCGACGGCTAACGGGACTGCTGGGGCGATCGCCAGTAATGCTTCGGGTACTATTACTCAGGGGCAATCTTTCATAAATTCTTACACTCAGGGCAATAGTGCGATCGTCACTACCAATCAACCAACTAATCCAAATAATCCAACTAATCCAAATAATCCAACTAATCCAACTAATCCAATTAATCCACTGAATCCACTTAATCCAAATAATCCACTGAATCCACTGAATCCACTTAATCCCAGCACTCCAATTAATCCACTTAATCCAAATAATCCACTGAATCCACTGAATCCACTTAATCCCAGCACTCCAATTAATCCACTGAATCCAAATAATCCACTGAATCCACTTAATCCCAGCACTCCAATTAATCCACTTAATCCAGGTAATTCACTTAATCCAAATAATCCATTCAATCCAAATAATTCACTTAATCCAAATAATCCATTTAATCCAAATAATCCATTTAATCCAAATAATCCACTTAATCCAAATAATCCATTTAATCCGCTAACATCGCCCAGCGGTAGATTTCCATTATTAGATAGAGGGCAGGTTTTTTCCGACCCCAACCAACCCTTTAACCCCAAATACCAGCCGAACCCAAACAGACTATCGCTAGACATAGGCAAACCCGGAGAAAGGATGCCGCCCCAAAGAATGCAACCTCCCAGAGAACCGAAAAATTTCATTAACTCAAATGTCAGAGATTCAGTTGCGCAGTCAGCATTTCGCAGCGACATCGGTAGGAACTTAGATGTCGGCCAAATATCGGCAGCTTTGTCTCTGCTGGACAAATCTTTCAGCCAAGAATTCGGGGAATATTTCAACCTAAAACTCAGAGACGAACAGATATCTCCAGAGGAAATCAAAATAAAGTTAGCATCTGTGGGGAAAGAAACTGGCACGAAACCCAGCTTAATTTATCTGTTCTCGCAACCGGAAAAATTAGATTTAATGCTAATAACTTCTTGCGGTGAAGTGGTTCATAAAAGCGTGCCGGCCGCGAGCCGGGAAGCACTGCTGAAAGTTGTAAATGAGTTCAGGGGTGAGATTACTAAACCGGGGGTGCGGGGTACCACGAGTTATCTACCATCTGCCCAACAGCTTTATAAGTGGATGATTGCGCCTTTAGAGGACAGTTTAACAAAGTGCGAAACGGATACTATTTCCTTTGTTGTCGATCGGGGTTTGAGAGGTATGCCCTTTGCTGCTTTGCACGACGGACAGCAATTTTTGGTGGAAAAGTACAATCTCAGCCTGATGCCCAGCATTAATTTAACAGATAGTCGCTACGTCGATATCAGAAATTCTCAAGTTTTAGCAATGGGTGCGTCGCAATTTTCCGAGTTGAATCCTTTGCCTGCTGTTCCTGCTGAAATAGCGGCTATTTCCAGAGAGTGGCCGGGAGTTAGTTTTCTGAATGAGGGTTTCACTTTGGATAATTTGAAGCGAGAGCATGAAAGCCGGCCTTTTGGAATTATTCACTTAGCTACTCATGGCGAATTTCGACCGGGGGCGCCGAATAATTCTTTTATTCAGTTGTGGGATAGTCGATTGCGACTCGATCAATTGCGGGATTTGAGATTGAACGATCCGCAGGTAAATTTATTAGTTTTAAGTGCTTGTCGGACTGCGGTGGGAGATGCACAGGCGGAGTTGGGTTTTGGGGGATTGGCGCTGCAAGCGGGGGTGCAAACGGCTTTGGGGAGTTTGTGGTACGTGAGTGATGAAGGTACTTTGGGATTGATGAGCGAGTTTTACCAGCAGTTGAAGACGGCGCGAACTAAGGGGGCGGCGCTGCGACAAGCGCAAATTGCGATGTTGCGGGGAGATGTGCGTTTGGAGGGTGGCAGATTGCGGGGTTTGAGTCGGGGTGAGGGGGTGGAGTTGCCGACTTCGCTGCAAGGGTTTGCCGATTTAAAGTTGTCGCATCCTTATTATTGGTCGGCTTTTGTGATGATTGGTAGTCCTTGGTGAAGACATATTGACAAAATCGCATGGAGGGCACGGTAATCAGCGATGCAGTTAATTTAGCTTCTTGCGTGGAGGGATTGACAAAAAATTATGGGGTGTCGCTGTTAATTACGCAGGAAACTTACTTGCGTTTAGAAAATCCATCCCAGTACGCAATCCGCACTCTCGATACGGTAAAACTCAAGGGAAAATCTGAAGCTGTGACGGTTTATGAGGTGTTTGATTGCGATCCGCCAGAAATCAAAACGGGCAAGTTAGCTACGCTGCAATTGTTTGCCGAAGCTTTGGAAATTTACTCAGAAGGGAAGTTAGCTGAAGCGGCAGGGCTGTTTGCAGATTGTTGGCGTCAGAATCAGGGCGATCGCGTTGCTAAAATTTATTGGGAACGCTGTCAGTCTGGATTAGTGTCAACTGAAGACTGAAATCCTCACTCTCGATGTTGAGCTCCAAGTCTCGATCGCCCTTTTGTATTTATTACCCACCCGCAAAGCGATCGCTCGTTTTCAAGTAGCCTAAAAGAGCGAGCGCTTAACCGCAACCGATCGCGCTTTTCCAGCATTCCCGCGCGATTTCCCAATCTTCCTGCGTGTGAATTACCAAAACTCTCACCGCTGAATCAGCCGCCGCAATATCTTCATCAACCGGCGACTGTTGATTCTTCTCCCCATCCAATTTTAAACCCATAAATCCAAAAGCTTCGCAAGCCGCCGATCGCACAACAGCGGAATTTTCCCCAACTCCCGCCGTAAAAATCAAAGCATCCAACCCTCCCAAACTCGCCAGCATCGCCCCAATTCCGGCGCGCAAACGGTGGATGTAAATATCCAATGCAAGTTGAGCTCTCTCATTACCTTGGGCGATCGCCTCTCCAATCTGTCGCATATCGCTAGATACCCCAGAAATGCCTTTTAAACCAGAATTACGATTGAGAATATTATCCAGTTTCTCTGAAGTTAAATCGGATTCTTTTAACAAATGAATGATAATCCCCGGATCGATCGAACCCGATCGGCTTCCCATCATCAAACCTTCCACAGGCGTAAATCCCATCGTCGTATCAATACTGAAACCACCGCGAATCGCCGCCAGAGAACATCCGTTGCCTAAATGACAGCTAATCAGCCGCAAATCTGCCAAATCTCGACCCAGAATTTCGGCAGCCCGACGCGCGCAATATTGATGGCTAATCCCGTGAAAACCGTAGCGCCGAATCCCATTTTCCAGCCATTCGTAGGGGCCGGGATAAACAAAGGCTGCTGGCGGCAATTGTGCGTGAAAAGCGGTATCAAATACTGCTACTTGCGGCACATTTGGGAGGATTTTTTCAATCGCTTCGATGCCTTCGAGGTTGGCGGGATTGTGTACGGGGGCGAAAACAGATAAACGATCGATCGCCTTTTTAACATCCGGCGAAATCAACGTACTTTCTTGATAGTCTGACCCGCCGTGTACGACGCGATGACCGACAATATCAATCTCCTTTAAATCATTAATAATTTGAGTTTTTCCCTGCCACAGAGTCTCCAGCATTCGAGAAATAGCATCTGTGCGAGATTCCGATGCAAACTCCTCCTGAAATTGAGTACCTTTTGCTGTTGTGACTTTCAACTCTGGTGCACCCTGTTGGTGAGTCCAATCAATTTTAGCTTCCCAGAGGGGTTGCAAAGGTCGATCGGGCGGCACATCATTTAACTCGTAAACACAGCTCTTTTGACTGCTAGAACCCGCATTTAACACCAGTATTTTCATGGGATTGGTAATTGGTAATTGGTAATTGGTAAGGTGTGTACCTTTTTATTATTAAAAATCGCACCGAACCGGGCCGGACACGGCATTGCCGTGTCCCTACAAACATCAATCGTAGGGACACGGAATTGCCGTGTCCTGATTGCCGTGTCCTGATTGCCGTGTCCTTGCCATTTAACAATGCCGTGTCCTTGGAGCGCACCTAAAATTAAGAAAAATGTCGAAATGTTAACTGTTAATGCAATGTGTAGCTAACAGTTGCATTTTTTTGATATATCTTCTGTTCAGATTTTCATTTAGTAAATTTTAAGGAGCAGATCGATGTTTACACCAATTTTACTTGCCACTGTCGCCAGAACCGTAGAGTGGAACCCCACGTTCGGTTTGATTATGATTCTTTGCAATATTTTAGCTATTGCGATCGGCAAATCAACCATCCAAAATCCTCACACAGGCCCAGCCGCGCCCTCATCGAATTTGTTGGGCGGCTTGAGTTTGGGTGCAGTTGTGGGAAGTCTCTGCTTCGGTCATATTTTGGGAACGGGTACTATTTTAGGATTGTCTTACATCGGTGCGATTTAGTTTCACACGCTCCGGGTGCGCAGTGTGCGCACCTTACCCGCAATTTCAAGTACCAGGTAAATTGCGGAGGTTTTCATCCATGTACGATCGATCGCCCAAAACCTCCAGCAACGGCCCGCGCACGTCAAACTTAACAATACTGACAGAAGCTGCTAAAGCGCCAATGCGATAGCGATAACGTCCCAAATCAATCCCCAACAAACTGCACAGAATAATCCTAATAGTCGCCTTGTGCGAGACAACCAAAACATTACCGCTCTTGTACTTTTCCTCAATTTCTGCGATAACTAAGGACGATCGGCTAGCAATTTCCACGGAAGTTTCGCCGCCATTCGGTGCATTCCAAGCAGGTTCAGTCAGCCAATTAATATAATCTTCTTCGTAGTCTTTTTTGACCGCTTCTACTGTTTTGCCTTCCCACTCACCGTACTTAATTTCCTTAAGTCCGTCGCGAAGCTGCATTTCAATTCCCACAGCATCGCACAAAGGTTTTGCAGTAGCAATAGTCCGTTTCATCGGACTGACATAAACAGCATCCCAAGGCAATTTTGCGTAAGTGGCGGCAAACTGTTCTGCCATTTGAGAACCTTCAGGCGTTAATTCTGGGTCGATATGGCCGCAGAAACCGCCAGTCTTGCTGTAAGTCGTTTCACCGTGTCGTAGAAAGTAGATTTTTAAGCTCATGAGTTAATTGTTTGTGAATTTTACTATGTTAGCAAAAGAGTGTAAAAAACTCTTTCAAATCATCGAGAGCAGGATTATCCCAATCCCAAATATCTTTTTTGTGTTCCATAACATACTCAAACCCAGACATACTGCAATATTTTTCAGCTTGTTGCTGTTCCTTCTTTGAGCAAGTATCATACCTAATATAGTTGCTAATCCAAAATTTATCAAAATCTTTCTGCTTGATTTTCTTTCCCTCCTTTTCTTCTATGCAACTTCTCCAGCTATCCAAACAATCAGCATAAGGTGATTCTCTAGCCTTTATTGCCTTTAAAAGCGTTTCCAGTTCGCCTTTACCTCCAACATTTGTAAAGTAACAAGCCAATTTTGCATTTGTTCCATAATCTGTACAAATATCGATAAATTGTTTAGTGCTTGACAAGCTTTCAGCTTTAAACACTGGTTCTATACATCTATCTACGAATTTCAGCCGTTCTTGGTCTGAACAATTATCAATATCGATAATAATTCCAATCTTTTCGATACCTTTTTTGTCAATGTTTGCTTCTAAAGCTTTTAAAGCTTTGATTAACTCTGTTTCGCTCAAGCCTGCCAAACTTTTATAATCATCTATATAAATAGGTGATGCTACCTGGAGATCGCAGTTTAGTTTCTCAACCATTGCCTGCATGAAAATTCTATCATTTTTACTTTCTACTATGACAATATTACTCACCTCTCACTCCTTCTTGATGCTCAAGGGCATAATTCAAAGTTTCCAAATCGCGCCGAATTCCGATTATTTGATTTGTTTTGAGTTTCCTTGCTAGTTCAAAATATGCGCTGCTGCATTCCTGATTTGGTTCTAAACCCACATCAGCAAATGCTTGAAGCATCTCTAAACTGTGCGTTGTAGCAAAAATCTGCGTATCCAGTTCAACCGCTAACCGAAATAACACTCTCCAAAACTCCCGCTGACTTGTATGGTGTATGCCATTTTCTATCTCATCGATTAGCAAGATTTTGTGTTCGCTGTTTACCAGTTTAAGAATAATGTCTGCAACTCGGTTCATGGCATCTCCAAACAATGATAAAGGCAAACGCTTTTCGCCCTTTCTTCTCAAGTATAGCGTTGGTTCCCCAATTGAAAAACTCTCTACTGATTCGATTGTAGGATCGATAACTTGAAAAGCTTTCAAAACTTCGCTATCTTTGTCATCCAAACGCGCATTATCGTATGCTTCTGTGAGTTCTCTTCCTGAAATACTGATAAAAGAGGGAATGATTGGTACTGCGCCTGGAGCAGATTTTCCAATAGAACCTCCTCTTCTTGAACCTGTCAAACTAACACTTAAACGGGAAGGATCAATTATTTCTGCATTTATTATTGACTTAACATTTATCTCTCCTCTACCTGGATAGGTTGATAATTCGATTTCTACTTTTTTGGTATTATTGTTTTCATCTTTTCCAAAAATCACTATAAATTGAGCTTTTTTTGGTGCATAAAATAAGTTGTCCCAGGCTCTTTCTGGCATAGCTTGTAAGGCTTTTGATGACTCCCTTCTCAGATCTCTTAGTATTTCTAGACTGCTAGTGTATGGAGCAACATAGAGAAAAAGTGCTTCTAGCAAGGCTGTTTTGCCAGCATTATTTTTACCGCCGATTAAATTTACTCTTTCAAACCCAGAAATTTTGATTTGCTCAAAGCACCTAAAGTTTTGAATTTCTATTTCTTTAAGCATGACCGCCTCTTTTGAGTGTACAAATCCTAAATCACCGTTGATTTATGCTAACATTAATTCTATCTTAGTTGTTTTACTTGAGCCGCAACAAGCAACGAACGTCATGCAGAATATAGACCTCTTTGAAGTGATTGAACGCGATCCGACCAAGGTGAGTGGTGCATGGGTATTTCGGGGAACGCGCGTACCTGTTGCCGCCTTTTTCGAGAACCTTAAAGATGGAGCATCTATTGACCAGTTTCTCGAATGGTTTCCAGGAGTAACTCGCGCCCAAGTTGAGGTGCTACTCGATCGCGCCCTAGCCTCCTTAACGCAGATGGTGGCATGAAGATATTGTTCGATCAAGGTACGCCAGTACCGTTGCGTGCCTCGTTGCTGAGTCATACAGTAGATACTGCTTATGAACGTGGATGGTCAACATTAGCAAATGGCGATCTGCTCGACACTGCCGAACGCGATGGGTATAATCTTCTGGTGACGACCGATCGCAACTTGCGTTATCAACAAAACCTGACAAACCGACAAATTGCTATTGTGGTTTTGCTGTCTACTTCTTGGCCTCGCATTCAAAAACATCAAGACGAGATTCGGAACGCGATCGACACGATTGTTCCGGGCGCATACCTCGAAATTGAGATTGCTTGCTGAAGCTTTATTCTAATACAAATGGAAGCCCGTAAGGACACGGCAGTGCCGTGTCCTAATCCACGATCCTGTGCCGGACACGGCATTGCCGTGTCCCTACCCAGAATATCGCTAGCCCGGTGCACCCGATCGCACGGTTTGTTCTGCAGTCGCCCCCGGATCAGTCGTTTCCTTCGGCGCTTCCGGCGAAACCGGGCCCGCGTGCGGCCACTTCCAGTCCCGGATTTCCGGCATATCATCGCCGTGTTCGTTGATATAGTGCCTGTGTTCGATCAGCTTGTCACGGATAGCTTGTTTGCCGTAAGCTGCGACAGAACTCAGTTTCGGAACGCGATCGAGTACATCTCCAACTAAGTGGAAGCGATCGAGATCGTTCATCACCACCATATCAAACGGCGTAGTAGTCGTGCCCTCTTCCTTGTAACCGCGAACGTGAATATTCGGGTGATTCGTCCGGCGGTAAGTCAACCGGTGAATCAGCCAAGGATAGCCGTGAAAAGCAAAAATCACCGGCTTATCTTTCGTGAACAAAGCATCAAAATCCTTGTCAGACAAACCGTGGGGATGTTCGCTAGCAGGTTGCAGCGTCATCAAATCCACCACATTCACCACCCGCACTTTTAAATCGGGATAATCTCGGCGGAGAATGTCAACAGCAGCCAAAGTTTCCAGCGTCGGAACATCACCCGCGCAAGCCATCACCACATCCGGTTCGCCGCCTTTATCATTGCTAGCCCACTCCCAAATGCCGAGGCCGGCCGTACAGTGTTTAATCGCAGCATCCATATCCAAATACTGCAATGCCGGCTGCTTCCCAGCAATAATCACGTTGACATAGTGGCGGCTGCGGAGACAGTGATCCGTTACTGACAGCAAAGTGTTCGCATCCGGCGGCAAATAAATCCGCACCACTTCCGCTTTCTTGTTAATTACGTGGTCGATAAAACCCGGATCTTGGTGAGAAAAACCGTTGTGGTCTTGCCGCCAAACGTGAGAAGTTAGCAGGTAGTTGAGAGATGCGATCGGTCTGCGCCAAGGAATATCGCGAGTAGTTTTCAACCATTTAGCGTGTTGGTTGAACATCGAATCAATGATGTGGATAAACGCCTCGTAGCAAGAGAAAAATCCGTGCCTTCCTGTTAGCAAATAGCCTTCCAGCCATCCCTGACATAGATGTTCGCTGAGGACTTCCATCACGCGGCCTTCGGGAGACAGGTGCTCGTCGTCCTCCGGCAAAATACTACCAGTCCACGTCCGGCCAGTCACTTCAAACACCGGATCGAGGCGGTTTGAGGCCGTCTCGTCAGGCCCGACAATGCGGAAATTGGCGTTTTCCTG
Source organism: Microcoleus pseudofavosus SVA1_A4 (assembly GCF_036700565.1). Taxonomy (NCBI): domain Bacteria; kingdom Bacillati; phylum Cyanobacteriota; class Cyanophyceae; order Oscillatoriales; family Microcoleaceae; genus Microcoleus; species Microcoleus pseudofavosus. The sequence goes on along the minus strand of NZ_JAUBPE010000006.1, from coordinate 129,425 downwards.
ATTGAGTTTCATCACGTCTCGCAGGAAGCGGCCTGTCACCCTGGTGGCTTCTGCCATTACAGTGCCCGGTTTTTGCACGTCTACGGCGTATTCTGCAAATTTTGGCATTTTCAAGTCTCGCAGCAGCAGACCGCCGTTAGCGTGGGGATTTGCCCCCATGCGCCGATCGCCCTTGGGTGCAAGTTCCGCCAATTCTGCAATGAGTTTACCCTTTTCGTCGAAGAGTTCTTCCGGCTTGTAGCTTTTCATCCAATCTTCCAGGAGTTGGACGTGTCCGGGCTTAGAAGCCATTTCAGCTAACGGGACTTGGTGCGATCGCCAAGAACCCTCAGTTTTCTTACCGTCCACTTCCTTCGGCCCCGTCCAGCCTTTGGGAGTTTTCATCACAATCATCGGCCACTGGGGACGGCCCGAATAGCCCTCCGTCCGGGCTTTTTCCTGAATCGCCTTAATTTCGCCAATGACTGTATCGAGAGTTGCAGCCATCAACTGGTGCATAGTTTCCGGGTCTGAACCTTCCACCCAATAAGGTTTGTAGCCATAACCGACCATCAAACTTTCCAATTCCTCTTGCGGAATGCGGGCCAACAGCGTTGGATTGGCAATTTTGTAGCCATTCAAGTGCAAAATCGGCAACACGGCCCCGTCCCGAACCGGGTTGAGAAACTTGTTAGAGTGCCAGCTAGCAGCCAAGGGGCCGGTTTCCGCTTCCCCGTCGCCGACAACGGCCGCCACAATCAAATCGGGATTGTCGAAAGCCGCCCCGTAAGCGTGGACCAGGGCGTAGCCGAGTTCGCCGCCTTCGTGAATCGAACCGGGAGTTTCCGGGGCGACGTGGCTGGGGATACCGCCGGGAAAGGAGAACTGTTTAAACAGCCGTTTGATACCCTCTTCATCTTGGGAAATGTTTGAGTAATATTCGGTATAAGTCCCTTCGAGATAGGTGTTGGCGACCAAGCCCGGCCCGCCGTGTCCAGGGCCTGCGATGTAGATGGTGTTGATGTCTTGGGCTTTGATGATGCGGTTGAGGTGAACGTAGATGAAGTTTAGCCCTGGAGTAGTGCCCCAATGTCCGAGGAGTCTGGGTTTGACGTGTTCGAGTTTGAGTGGTTCTTTGAGTAGCGGATTGTCGAGGAGATAGATTTGTCCGACGGAAAGGTAGTTTGCCGATCGCCAGTAAGCGTTGATTTTGCTGAGTTCTGAGTCTGAAAGCGGTTTTAATTGGGGGATTTCGGTCGTTCCTAGCATCATCAGCGATTGACTCCTGAGTTTTGGTTGTTTTGTAAAGTGCGATCGAGAAGTGCGATCGATATTAATTTGTTATCTGAGACTTTTTGTATTTAACCTCCATGTCTTCCACGGAAACTATTGAATTCTACCTCGTTTATGTCTACATTAAAGTTTAAATCAATGTTAATTTCTGGCTCAACATCGCACAATTCTGAGGGAAGAAAGTATCCAAATTGCGGGGCTCAAGGAATTCAGCAATAGAAAATAGGATTTACACTAGAGTTTTTGTATGGTGTGCACTGCACACCGATCCGTATATGTTGCGAGTCGTGGGATGTGCTGTGCAAGTCCCGCAAAAGATACTTCTCCAGGGAGAGGTCATAAGGATTTATAGGTGAAGTTAATTTTACTTTGTGCCTGCTGATAGCTGATACAAATTATTAAAAAAAATTCTACTGTAGGCAATATCCAAACCTTTATGTTTTCAGTCATTCCCTATTCTTTAATCTCAAATCTAAAATGGTATGACTCGTTTTGGGTTAAAGTTTTTTAGGTGGGTTTAAGCTCAGGGTCAAAGGGTGAGCATTTTTTATAATGTGAGAGATTTAGCCTGAAGTTAAAAAGATATAGCAATGCTATTTCATTTGTGAAAGGGCTTTTTTTTATGAACCGCAGAGGGCGCAGAGGGCGCAGAGGAAGAGAGGAGTGAGAAAGGATTTGCGTATAATAGCAAATACATATCTGGGATTGATTGGGGAGCCAGGTAAAATACACTATCTTTTGGGCTTTGTCAAGCTCTGATCGAGAAAAATATTCAAATTTTTCCGCTTGCTCGATTGTGCTGCTGATGCGAGTAAATGTTTGGGCTTATGTTGAAGCTTATCCTGACGAAATTGATTCAGCAATTTGAGGGCAAGACGAGGCAGACGAAATTTTATATACACCTGAAAATAAACCTATGGCGCGTATTCTATGCAGGCGAACACTTTCCCCGACAAGTCGTCCAGGAATTTAAAATTTGACATCCTCTCAGGCGATCGCACTATAATAGCAAATACATACATATAGCCTTTCTCAGTAACATGAGGTGCAAAGAGGGCATAGGGCATGGGCATAGGGCATGGGCATAGGAAGGCTCCCGCATACCTCACAACGCTTGAGAACCGCTATATTTCATAAATACCAAAATTTATATGACTATCAAAGAATTAGAAGCGCAACTTCTGGCCTTAACGCCCACCGAGAAAGCTCAAATCATCCAATTATTAACCCAAAACTTAGCCAACACCTGGCAAGGAATTAGCAAAACTCCCGGTGTCTGCGGCGGTGATGCTTGTATCAGAAACACTCGCATTCCTGTTTGGGTACTGGAAAGTTTTCGTCGTTTGGGTATGAACGAGTCTCGACTCTTAGATAACTATCCCACACTAACATCTACTGATTTAGCAAATGCCTGGGCTTATGCGGCAGCTTTTCCCGATGAAATTGAAATAGCTATCCGCGAAAATGACGAGGATTGAAATGATGGCACGTCTTTATGGTGACGAACAATTTCCCAGAGAGGTTGTAGAATTGCTACGCCAGATGGGGCACAATATTCTGACAGTGCAAGAAGCCGGAAAAGATAACCAAAAAATTCCTGACGAAGAAGTGTTAGCTTTTGCAGTCAATGAAAATCGAGCTGTTTTAACTCTCAATCGCCGTCATTTTATTAGACTGCACAGCTCACAGCCTGACCATGCTGGTATTATTGTCTGTAAGGCAGATGATGACTTAGCAAGAATGGCGACTAACATTAATGAAGCTATTTCCTCACTTGCAACATTAACAGGTCAATTGATTCGAGTCTATCGTTCTGGGTCGCCATCTATATCTTAAGCGATCGCCACAAAGTAAAGTAAAGCAATCTCAATCCGAAAATCACTGCATCGGTTTGATTGCTTGCTAGATGCCATCACCGATATTTCCCGCTGAAAAAACTTAGGATGCGACTAAAACAGGGCACTCTGAAATCTGGCAACTATTGGACACAGTTGGCTGCTGCGAAACGACTCGCAGTTCGTGAGGATACCGGGGACGCGGGTCATTTTCTAACCAGATGGGCGGTACCATCATCACTTCATAGTAAGCGATCGTATGCAACACTCCCGGCTGGGACTTCACCTCCACTGTCAAGCCCGCTCGGTACTCAAATGCTTCTTCCCAGTCTAGGTCTCTATTGATATCCATAACGATCGCGCCTCTTAATCTTGTTTCTTTTCTCAATTGTAGGCTGCTACATAAAACCTTGGGTACTTTCTGTTGCTTATGATACAATTTTTAACCTTATATGTTCGATCCCTGACAATTTAACAGATAGGAGTAATTGTCAATAAGTAAATAGGCTGATTTTCCCGACTGGTGACAAGAAAGCTGAAAAGCTAGGTTTGACAAGAGTTTGAGTTGATATGTCTCAAAAAAAATAGGGGCGATCGAACCCCGCAGACGTTTATGACACAAAGGAAGAGAAGAGAAGAGAATTTTAAGGACGGAAGTACAAACCTCTTTTTGCCAGCTTGTCTAGTATTTTATAAATAAAGAAACTCGGTTTTTTTAATAAACCGGGTTTGTGGATGAGTGAAAACTAAACTAATTTCACTTGGTTTTCTTCTTGGTCGCTGTCGCCGTATTTTTAGCAAGCGAGATCCTGCTTCATTTCTTTTTGGCAGATGTCTAATACTCAAAGTAAAATATGGCATAATATAAATATTAGTTTCATAGCTTTGCACCTATGACCGCCCAAATCACCCTAAATTTGCCAGATGAAGTCTATCACCAAGCAGAATTGCTAGCGCTGCAACGCCACCGCACCGTGAGTGAGATTCTAGTAGAAACTCTGGAAAATTTTCTCTTACCAACCGCTAAACCAGTATCAGCACTGTCTGATTCAGAAGTAATCACTCTGACTCAACTCCGGTTGCAACCAGTCCAAGAACAACGATTGAGTGAATTGCTAGACCGCCAACAATCCGGTACGATCGCATCTGTAGAACGCGATGAATTGCAGGCATTAATCCACATATATGAAACTCGACTATTGCGACAAGCTCAAGCCTTAAATGAAGCTGTGCGGCGCGGCTTGCTCGAACCATTAAAAGGATAAGCAAAATGGCAATTTCTGAACAAGTTAGAGCCAGAGTTCGCGCACAAGCTCAAAATCGGTGCGGTTATTGTCGCAGTTTACAAATGTATGTCCTGGGAATATTGGAAATTGACCATATTATTCCTAAAGCGATTGGCGGTACTGACGAGGAAGAAAATCTCTGGCTGGCTTGTAGTCTATGCAATAATTACAAAGGAACCCAAACTGACGCATTAGATCCGGTCACGCAAAAGCACGTTAAGTTGTTTAATCCGCGCACTCAACAATGGTCACAAAATTTTGCTTGGAGTGAAGACGCTACAGAAATTATTGGACTTACAGATTGCGGCCGCGCAACAGTCACAGCAGTACAGCTAAACAATAATATTGCTGTTACTGTCAGGCGTCAGTGGGTTAGTGCTGGATGGCATCCGCCCACAGACATTTTTCCTTAAAAGGTTTGAGAGTCACAAATGGTCGATCGTACATATGGCCTTTTCTGGCGGCCCAAGAGATTTTAGACCAGCGCGAGGTCAGGGATCTGGGGTTTGGGCGATCGATCTTGGGCGATCGAAATTTGTGATAAGCTTTCAACTCCAATCTAAAATCTAGATTGTGCTTTTCGACTATCAACCGAGTAGTAAACAAGCCTTATGACTTCACAAGTACAACTTGAACAGCTAAAGCCAGAGCTAGTTTGGCGATCGCATGATGGACTGTCTCACCTTTATCACGGCGATACTTTGGAACTCATGGCTTTGCTGCCTGCTGAAAGCGTAGACTGCATCTGGACCGATCCGCCCTACAACCTATCCAATGATGGTATTACCTGCGTCGCTGGTCGTATGGTCAAGGTAAACAAGGGGGAATGGGATCGCAGTCAAGGTGTTGAACTAGACCATGAATTTAACAAAGCATGGTTGGCTGCTTGTTATCGGCTTCTTAAACCTACTGGTACCATCTGGGTAACGGGTACTCTCCATGTGTATCCATCAATCGGATTTGCCATGCAGCAGCTTGGCTTTCGTATTCTCAATGACATTATTTGGGAAAAACCTGCTCCACCTCCAAATCTGGGGTGTCGCTGTTTCACTCATTCAACAGAACTAATACTATGGGCAACGAAAGCACGTAAAGGAAAAGAACGTTACACATTCAATTATGAGGAAATGAAGGCTGAGAATGGCGACAAACAGATGAAGAATGTTTGGCGAATGTCTACTCCTGGCAAACATGAAAAACTCTATGGTAAGCATCCGACACAAAAACCTATTGACCTTGTTGCGCGTTGCCTTCGAGCAAGCACAAACCCAGACGATCTAGTTTTTGATCCTTTTTCTGGTTCCTCCACAACGGGAGTTGCAGCTTTATCATTAGGGCGGAAATTTATTGGTTGTGAAGCAGATGCAGGTCATGTTGAACTCTCGATTAAACGTTTAAGTAATCCTGCTCAAGTGGAGTTACCACTTGCATCTAAGTAAGGTTATCTATGGAAAGATTAGAGGCAATTACAAGACTCACTACATTGGTAGGTCAAGATCTTCGACAACTAGCAGATCATCACCGTATAACGGTTTGGAGTAAAGAAAATAAGAAAAACAAGGGTTGGGCTGGGCATACAATTGAACGCTATTTGGGATTAGCCCTTAACTCATCTCGATCGCCTAATTTTGGCAGTTGGGAGCTAAAGCTGGTTCCACTAATACCTAAACGAACAGGAGAACTCAAAGTCAAAGAAACGATGGCAATCACGATGATAGATCCAGTAGAGGTCGCAAGCAAAGAATTTGAGGAAAGCCATCTCTTCAACAAACTACAGAAAATGGTTGTTGTTGCACGGGTATTTGAGAGCCAAGCAGATAATCGTTCTCTTGTGCATTCAGTTGCTTCCTTCGATCTTGATAATCCTCAAATCTACGAGCAAGTGAAAGCAGACTACAACCTTGTTCGAGAAACGATTATAACTCAAGGATTTTCAAACCTTACTGGAAAAATGGGCAAACTTGTGCAGCCAAGAACTAAAGGGCCAGGGCATGGCAGCACCTCTCGGGCTTTCTACGCTCGAACTAAGTTTGTCGCACATATTTTAGGAGAGGGGTATTCTGTTCCACTGCCTGTCAAGCCTTGACATATTTCTGATTTGCACTGCTAATTAATTAAGTTTGTCAAAGAGTTTACCAACAAAGAAACCCGATCGCACTTGGAGCAATGGCCCCCGTGCAAACCGGGTTTATCGATAAGTGAAAACTAAACTAAACTCACGTTGTCTTCTTCTTAGTCGCAGTCGCAGTCGCCGCCTTCTTAGTAGTGGTTTTCTTCGCCGCAGTCTCCGTCTTTTTAGCAGTCGTTTTCTTCGCCGCAGTGGTTTTCTTCGCAGCAGTTTCCGATTTCGCCGCAGTAGTCTTCGTTGACTTCTTCGACTTGCTGCTAGTTTTTGGGCCGGCTGCTTCCTTCGCTGCTAACAAATCCAGTGCTTTTTGCAAGGTGAAATTCTCCACTGATTCATCCTTAGCCAAAGAAGCATTGATATCGCCGTGTTTGACGTAGGGCCCGTAGCGGCCGTCGTAAACATTGATAAGTTCTCCCGATTCTGGATGCGCGCCCAATTCCTTCAAAGGTGTAGCTGTTTTGCTGCTGCCGCGGGCGGCTTTCGGTTGCGCTAACATTTCCAATGCCCGATCGAGCGTTATCGTCAAAACATCATCCGGCGGTTTGATCGATCGATAATCTTTCCCCACCTTACCCTGGTCATGCACCACATAAGGCCCGTACATCCCCAAATTAGCTTGCACCTTCGCCCCCGTCTCCGGGTGAGTGCCCAACAACCGAGGTAAAGTCAACAAACTCACCGCCATCTCCAGCGTCACGCTATCCTTATCCGTGCCCTTCGGTAAAGAAGCCCGCTTCGGTTTCTTGTTCGTTTCCGAAATATCCCCTAACTGAACGTATGGCCCATAACTGCCAATCAGCACATAAATCGGTTCCCCAGTTTCCGGGTGAAGACCCAATTTTTCCGGGCCTTCCATTTTTTGTTTTAACAGAAACTCCACTTGTTCCGGGTCTAAATCTGCCGGCGTCAAATCTTGGGGAATCGATGCTTTTACCAAGCCTTCTTCGCTTTCAGATTCCAGGTATGCGCCGAATTTGCCGATGCAAACTTTAGCAGAAATATTCTCCAATACCACAGTTCGGGCAACTTTCGCATCAATCTGACTTTCCTGTTCTTTAACTTGGGTTGCGAGTCCGGTTTCCCCAGTATAAAACTTTTGCAAATACGGCAGCCATTTCGCCTCGCCGGTGGCAATTTCATCGAGGGTTTGTTCCATTCGGGAAGTAAAACCGGTGTCTACTAAATCGGGAAAATGTGTTTCCAATAAAGTCGTGACGGCGAAAGCGGTGAATGTCGGAATTAGGGCATTAGCTATTAACTTCGCATATCCCCGATCGACAATTGTACCGATAATACTTGCATAGGTACTCGGACGGCCCACACCTTCGCTTTCGAGCATTTTGACCAGAGAAGCTTCCGTGTAGCGGGCGGGAGGTTGAGTTTCGTGCCCGATCGCCTCTAAATCCTTACAATTAGGTTTATCGCCAACTTTCAGCGCCGGCAAAATCACCTCTTGGTCTTCCAACGCCGCATTCGGATCGTCGGAACCCTCCACGTAGGCCCGCAAAAAGCCGGGAAAATCAATGCGTTTGCCGCTGGAACGGAAACCGGCATCTTCTACCTGAGTTAATACAGTGACGTGAGTTTGGCGGGAATCGGCCATTTGAGAAGCGACAGTCCGCTTCCAAATCAAATCGTAGAGGCGGAAATCAATGCCATCCAATCCCGTTTGCTGCGGAGTCCGAAAAGTGCTGCCGGCGGGGCGGATAGCTTCGTGGGCTTCCTGGGCGCCTTTGCTTTTCGTCGTGTATTTGCGGGGTTGGGGGCTGAGGTATTCGCTGCCGTAAAGTTCTTGCACGCAACTGCGGGCAGCGGCGATCGCCTGTTCGGACAAATGCACCGAATCCGTCCGCATATAGGTGATAAAACCGCGTTCGTAGAGACTTTGGGCAATGCGCATGGTTTCCCGCGCACCCAGCCTCAGTTTGCGGTTAGCTTCCTGCTGCAAAGTCGAGGTCGTAAACGGCGGCGAAGGTTTGCGGGTGACTGGCCGTTCTTCGAGATTTGTGACAGTCCAAGGCTTGTTTTGAATGCGCGAGAGTAAAGCCCGCGCCTGTTCTTCATTCAGCAAAAGTACGCGGCGGCCGGAGATAATTTGCCCGGTATTTTCATCAAAATCGCTGCCGTTTGCAACTTTCACATTGCCAACAGTCACGAGTTTGGCATCAAAGGAAATTTTGCCCTTTTCCAAAAAAGCTTTCAAATCCCAGTAGCTACCTTGGCGGAAGGCGCGGCGTTCCCGTTCCCGGCGCACCAAAAGCCTGACGGCGACTGACTGCACCCGGCCGGCGGACAAACCCCAAGCGATTTTTTTCCACAGTAGCGGAGAAAGGGTGTAACCGACGAGTCGATCGAGAATCCGGCGAGTTTCTTGGGCCTGTACAACTCGATTGTCGATATCGCGGCAGTGAGTCAAAGCGTCGCGGATTGCTTCGCGGGTGATTTCGTGAAACACCATCCGCTTGATGGGAACTTTGGGTTTGAGGATTTGCAGCAAATGCCAGGAAATGCTTTCGCCTTCGCGGTCTTCGTCAGTGGCTAGAATCAGTTCTGTTGCGTCTTTGAGGGCGTCTTTGAGTTCTTTGACAATTTTCTTTTTATCTTTCGGGATGACGTAGAGGGGTTCAAAGTCGGCCTCCACGTTTACGCCGAGTTGCGCCCATTTTTCTCCTTTAACGGCTTCTGGTATTTCTTCGGCGGAGGATGGGAGGTCGCGGACATGGCCCATAGATGCCTCTACACGGTAGGTGGAGGGCAGGAAGTTGCGAATGGTACGGGCTTTTGTGGGAGATTCGACGATGACTAAGGTTGACATGGCATCTTTTAAATATGGATGGCGGCGCAGTTAGAGTGTCTAATTTACAGAGTGTAGGTCGGATGTCAAGGCTTCTGGGAACTTTGGGCGATTATTTTCAAACTACCTTAATTTTTAAGTTATTGCCGATCGGCTCTCCACTAACAAGCTGATGGGATTTTACTGCTTTGGGCCTACAGGGGCGCATCATATCAGTTCCGGTTGCACCGGAATTATAGTTGACTGTTGACTGTTGACTGTCAGTCGAAAAACAGAATGATGGTTGATGGTTGACTGTTGACTCGATTTTACACTTCCGATGCTAGCGGATTTGATAAGCCCAGGCGCATCTAATTTTTACAGTCAAGTTTGATGAAATTCTTGTGGGGTATCCCGCCCGCCCAAAAATACAATTTAGATGCCCAACAGCTTATCACGTCTGTAAAAGATGCACTGGATGCTGAGACTGCTGGATGCGGGCTGATAGTTCCTCAATGGGGGCGAAGGTTTAATGTTCGTTACCGGGATCTGGGAACCTGTTGAAACTGGGAGCGCGAGGCTGTAATCGGCTACAATCCAATTTGGTCAAGCATTTCTAACAGTTCACTGCCCATTGCAGGCTTCCCTAGCCTGTATTACCCAACTTGTCTGAAAATATGGATTTTGCTACTCTTGCCGCCCAGCTAAATGCTGGAACTATATTGCCAGAGGGAATAGTCATTGTCACCCTCTTGGTTGTGCTCGTGGGCGACTTAATCGCAGGCCGCAGTTCCTCTGGTTGGACTCCCTACGTCGCTGTTGCCGGTTTGCTAGCGGCCGTCGGTGCCTTGTGTTTGCAAGCGGACAACACTAATACTATCTCGTTTCTCGGCGGTTTTAATAGCGATGCCTTGAGTTTAGTATTTCGCGGAATTATTGCTTTGACTGCGGCTGTCACTATTTTGATATCCGTCCGCTATGTACTGCAAACTGGGACTGCTTTAGCGGAATTTATCGGCATTTTGCTCACCGCTACTTTGGGGGGAATGTTCCTTTCCGGTGCTGATGAATTGGTGATGATTTTTATTTCGTTGGAAACTCTCAGTATCTCGTCTTATTTACTGACGGGTTACACAAAACGCGACCCGCGTTCCAATGAAGCTGCTTTGAAATATCTGTTAATTGGCGCGTCTTCTTCGGCGGTGTTTCTCTACGGGCTGTCGCTGCTGTACGGTTTGTCTGGCGGTCAAACTACGTTAAGTGCGATCGCCTCTCATCTTTCTACTGTTAATGAAGGTCAATCTCTCGGTTTAGTGATTGCGTTGGTATTTACGATCGCCGGAATCGCCTTCAAAATCTCTGCGGTTCCCTTCCACCAATGGACACCGGACGTTTACGAAGGTTCGCCGACACCCGTTGTTGCCTTCCTTTCAGTCGGTTCCAAAGCAGCCGGTTTTGCCCTAGCAATCCGTTTGTTAACAACTGCTTTCCCCGCACTTATCGAACAGTGGCACTTCGTGTTCACAGCCTTAGCCATTCTCAGCATGGTGTTGGGCAATGTGGTTGCCCTCGCCCAGACTAGCATGAAGCGGCTTTTAGCTTATTCGTCGATCGCCCAAGCCGGTTTTGTCATGATTGGTTTGGTTGCAGGAACCGAAGCCGGTTATTCCAGCATGATATTTTATCTGTTGGTTTACCTGTTTATGAACTTAGGCGCTTTCGCCTGCATCATCCTGTTCTCGCTGCGGACTGGAACCGACCAAATTAGCGAATACTCCGGTTTGTATCAAAAAGACCCGCTGCTAACTTTAGCCTTAAGTATTTGCCTGCTTTCTCTCGGCGGAATTCCGCCCCTGGCTGGATTTTTCGGCAAAATCTATCTGTTCTGGGCCGGCTGGCAAGCTGGACTTTACGGCTTAGTTATTCTGGGATTAATTACCAGCGTAATTTCGATTTACTACTACATCCGCGTCGTCAAGATGATGGTAGTCAAGGAACCTCAAGAAATGTCAGACGCGGTAAAAACTTATCCCGAAATTCGCTGGAACCTTCAAGGAATGCGGCCTTTGCAAGTCAGCGTCGTACTCACCTTAGTTGCGACAACTTTGGCGGGTATTTTGTCTAATCCTTTGTTTAATTTGGCTAACGAGGCTGTTACAAAAACTCCCATGTTGCAGTCGGCAATGAGTCCCGTGCAAACTGTTGTAGCGGCGAAAATCGAATCGAACTTGTTGTCTCGCAACGATTAATATTAGCGAGATTTAAAAGATTGGAGAGCGCCTAACTGTAAAAAGTTGGGCGCTTTTTTGGGTGCTGTGATATACTGTAAATTATGATTTTCAACCGCAGATGCACGCAGATTAACGCAGATAAAAGTTTGTACAGAGGTAAAAATGTTAGTACAAAGCAAGCAAAAAATTTATACCCTAGATGAGTACCGGGAGTTAGAGGAAACTGCCGAGTTTAGAAATGAATACCGCGATGGAGAAATTGTACAAATGACTGGTGGTAGTATTAATCACAGCCGGATTATCCGAAATTTGAGTAGAGTCTTGGGAAATTTGCTTGAGGGGCAGCCCTATGAGCTTTTTCACAACGATTTGCGGTTATGGATTCCTCGGTATCGACGGGGAACATACCCGGATGTAATGGTGATTGAAGGAGAACCCATTTTCAACGAGGGACGCAGTGATGAGATTCTCAATCCTCTGCTAATTGTGGAAGTGCTTTCTAAGTATACCAAGGATTTCGATCGCGAGGATAAGTTTCGGTTTTATCGATCGATTCCTGAATTCCGTGAATATGTGTTAGTCAGCCAATACGAGTTTTTAGTCGAACAGTATATTAAAACTGAGTCGAATGAGTGGTTATTTCGGGAATACGAAGGAGAAGCAGCAACAGTTGTTTTCGCGGCGCTGGGAGTGCAAATGTCTATGAGCGAGATTTATAATAAAGTAGTATTTGAAACAGACGAGACAGAATTGCCTCAGTAATTTGGTTTGTAGTGAAGACTAAAGTCTTCACTACAAACACCTATTAAATTTGGAATAAAATTGCATGACTGTAATTGGGCTATTATTAAAAGCTTCTTGGTTAAATGTTTCCATCGCCATACTCACAGGCTTAATCAGCGGCGGTTGCAGCGCTATGTTAATTTCCCTCATCAACCGCGCAGTCAACGACAATTCCAATGGTAATTTAGTCTGGTATTTTGCGGGATTAGCAATCTTGGCTCTTTTGAGTGGCTTTGTATCTCAATTTTTGTTAATCTATCTTTCTCAAGAAGCGGTTTATAACCTGCGTCTGAGTTTGAGTCGCGGGATTTTGTCTACTCCTTTGCGGAATTTGGAAGAGTTGGGCGCTAACCGCTTGCTGGCAACTCTGACTGATGATGTGGGAACGCTTTCTAATACTATATTTTTGATTCCTTTTCTCTGTGTCGATATCGCCGTTGTTATCGGCTGCTTAACTTATTTAAGCACAATTTCGGGTACAGTTTTTGTTGTTGTATTTTGTTTTATGGGGCTGACGATTGGCACGGTGCAGTTGTTGCTCAATAAAATGCGGAAATTCTTCGATTTAGCCAGAGAAGAACAAGATATATTGTTTAAGCATTTTCGCAGTATTACTGATGGAATTAAGGAACTAAAACTGCATTCCTTGCGCCGCCAAGAGTTTTTTACGGAAGAATTACAGGGGAGTGCTGATGCTTCCCGCAATTATAACGTGACTGCTTTGAATACTGGTGCAGTTGCGATGGGAGTTGGGCAGTTGCTGTTTTTTATGCTGATGGGTTTGTTGTTATTTGTCTTGCCCAAATTTGTGCCAGTTTCAACTCCGGTTTTGTCAGCTTACATTCTGACAAGTACCTATTTAATGTCTCCGTTTAACAATATTTTGCAAAGGTTGCCGGCGCTTTTTCGTGCTAATACTTCTGTGGTAAAGATAGAGAGAATGGGATTGGCTTTGGCGAGTCAAGCTGAGATAACTTCAACGGTTAAACTGCCTGACACGGCTCAGTGGGAGACGCTGGAGTTAAATCGAGTAATTCACAGCTATCCGGGAGAAAAAGAAGACAGCAATTTTAGTTTGGGCGAGCTTAATTTGAAGTTTCATCCCGGTCAATTGGTGTTTATAATTGGCGGGAATGGCAGCGGTAAGTCTACTTTAGCTAAATTAATCACTGGTTTGTATATTCCTGAATCGGGAAAAATTCTCTTAGATGGCCAGCCAATTACTGAGGAAAATCGAGAGTGGTACAGGCAGCATTTTTCGGCGATTTTTTCGGATTTCTATCTGTTTGAAAGGCTTTTGGGGATGACTAATGGCGATTTGGACAAGCAGGCGGCGGAATATTTGCGGGAGTTTCATTTGGATAATAAAGTTGAGGTGAAAGATGGAGTTTTGTCAACTACGGCTTTGTCTCAGGGACAGCGAAAGCGGCTGGCTTTGCTGACGGCGTATTTGGAAGATAGACCGATTTATTTGTTTGATGAATGGGCTTCGGATCAAGATCCGTTTTTCCGGGATATTTTTTACAAGCAGTTGTTACCGGAGTTGAAGCGGCGGGGGAAAACGGTGTTTGTCATCAGTCACGACGATCGCTATTTTGATTTAGCCGATCGCGCCATTAAACTAGATTACGGTAAAGTAGAGTATGACCGATAAAATGGATAAGTATAGGATTGTCGAAACTTTGACCGAAAGCCAGGTTTCCGACTTGATGGATTTGTACAAAAACGAGTTTTGGAGCGACAAGCGGACGCGGGAGGATGTTGTGAAAATGCTGGCGGCGACTGATGTTATCATTGGTTTGGTCGATGAGTGCGATCGGCTAATTGGCATTACCCGCGTCATCACCGATTTCGTATACAGAGCCATGATTTTTGATGTCATTATCAAGCCGACACACAGAAAGACGGGACTGGGTGCGAAGTTGATGGATGCAGTTTTAAATCATCCCGAACTCCAAGCCGTGGAGAAGTTTTATCTTAATTGTTTGCCGAACATGATGCCGTTTTACGAGCGTTGGGGTTTCACGGATGACGCGGGCGAACTTAAGTTTATGCAGCGAACAACAGGCTAAATTCCGCTTGTTCAAAGCCCCAATTTTTCTCTAATTACTTCTTCTTTGAAACCTACTAAAACAGCCGTTCCATCTTTAACGAAAAGAGGACGTTTCAGCAGCATCGCATCCTTTGCAAATGCTTCCACCCACTGTTCGCCCGTCCAATTATTCTTGTCGTCGCCCAAAGCCCGGTAAGATTGACCGGAAGTATTTCGCATTGGTTGAAAACCCAAAGCAGCTACCCAGTTTTGAATTGTTTCGCGGGTGGGAGGCTGTTCTTTTGTGTTGATAAATTCGTAAGTAACACCGCTATCTTGGAGCCACTGGAAAGCTTTTTTGCAGGTTCCACAGTTGGGAATTCCGTAAACTTGAATTGACATAATAGATGACTGTTGAATCTTGAATCGTGAATCTTGACTGTTAGCTAATAACAACTGACAACTGACAACTGACTAATAACTAATGACTAATTTAGCTTGTTGAATCCATTTTTGCACGCGATCGACCGAAGGAGTCAAATCATTGCGCTGCATTGTCGCTACGTGCAGCCTTAAGATTTGTTGGTGCAATCTCTCTACGGGCATTTGAGCTAATTGAGCCGCAGAAGCAACGCCGGCGTGCAGCAACAGCCCGCAATACTGACAGCCTACACTCGGAATTTGAGCCAAATCTGCCATCGCTACCCATTTATTAACAGATTGAATGTTAATCTGTAGTTGATGCGCTAGCAACACTTTCGCAGCCGGTGTTTTCGTCATGCGAATTAGTTGTCCGGTTGTGGTGATGTTGCATTCTTCCAGTTGAGATTGGTTTTCCTTGCTCAATCCCGGTAAGTGTGCGATCGGCCAGTCGCGTACTTGCAGGGAAGTTTGAGGAGCTTTGTTATAAATTTTCATGTTTTTTCAGTGAATTTACTTATACTTTAAAGTCTAAAATATAAAACAGTCAATACAGGCGATCGCTTATGTCACAAAATCAACCAAAACCCGACAAACGAATTGGGCGGCGGGTGTTGTGACATTTCTGCTAATTGGTGGCCTACTAGCACTTTCAGCCTTTTTGTCCTCCCAGTCGGGCAGGGTTCCTGCTTAACAAAATCATGCCGGCGATGACGACAAAGATGATAAAAAAGACAGCGAAAAAGACGATCGCCAAAAACAGAATAAAGATTAGACTTTGTGCAAAAATGGCTGCTAAGTTTGAAGTCATATCATGGACGGTAGCATCGGAATAATATATTTGGATGATAGCAGTGCGAGCGTCTCGCTCGCGATCTGTAGCCGTTCGCTATGGACGACGTGAGCGCGCTCATAATTCCGATGCTACCGGATTTGATATCAGGACTTTATTTATTTAATGCCGAGAATCAAAGGACTCCTGGCTTACTGCAAACCAAATTCAAGATTATCGGTTTTTACCCATGCAAATTACCAAAGGTTATGACTTGTTAACAAATACTCTACACCAACGGCGGCAAAAACTGGCCAGTTTAATTAATTTTCCGATAATTCTCTGGTCTGGGTGCAGCATTCCTCGCAATTATCCGGCTCTTACTTTCCCTTTTCGCGCCAGCAGTCACTTTCTATATTTTGCTGGTTTGCCCTTAGAAAATGCTGCCATTCGCTTAGAATCTGGCAAATTAGAACTGTTCTTAGATGACGCACCTCCTAGCAGCACTCTTTGGCACGGGCAAATGCCGAAAAGAGCAGAAATTGCCGAACTAATTGGGGCTGATGCTGCTTTTCCAATGGCCGAATTGAAATTGCGAGCGACAAATGCAGCAACGATCGCCGTTCAGGATAATTTGACTCAGTTGCAACAGTCACAAATTCTAGATCGCCCTCTGGCACCGCCCAAATCCCCAACCGGAATCGACCTAGAATTAACCAAGGCGATCGTATCTCTGCGCCTGAGCCACGATGCAGCCGGTTTGGCCGAATTGCGTCAAGCTGCTGCTATCACCGTAGCAGCTCACAAAGCGGGAATGGCGGCAACTCGAAATGCTCAAATTGAAGCAGGGGTGCGCGCTGCAATGGAAAGTGTCATCATCTCGGAAAATATGACCACTGCCTATCCCAGTATAGTTACAGTACACGGGGAAGTCCTGCACAGCGAACATTATCACAATTCCCTACAAACAGGAGATTTGCTGTTAGCAGATGTCGGTGCAGAAACATCAACGGGATGGGCGGCTGATGTGACTCGCACTTGGCCGGTTTCTGGTAAGTTTTCTCCGACTCAAAGAGCGATTTATGATGTGGTTTTGGCAGCGCACGATGCTTGTATTGAGAAAATTAGTCCGGGCGTGGAATATCAAGACATTCATCTTTTAGCTGCTCGAATTATGGCGGCAGGATTGGTAGATTTGGGCATCTTGCGGGGCAATGTTGAAGATTTGGTAGAAATGGACGCTCACGCGCTGTTTTTTGTTCACGGAATCGGACATTTAATCGGTTTGGATGTTCACGATATGGAAGATTTGGGAGATTTGGCTGGTTATGAAGAAGGGAGAGTTAGAAGCAGTCGGTTTGGCTTGGGATTTTTGCGGCTGAATCGAGTTTTGCGATCGGGAATGCTGGTATCGATCGAACCGGGATTTTATCAAGTTCCGGCAATCTTAAATAACTCGGAAACTCGCGCCAAATATAAAGATTTTGTAAAGTGGGACGAGTTGGAAAAATTCGCAGACGTGCGGGGAATCAGGATTGAGGATGATATACTTGTCAGGGAAGAGGGTCGAGAAGTATTGACAGGGAAATTGCCAACAAAAGCTCTGGAGATTGAGGAGTTAATTGCGGTAAGTGCATAAGTATCGATCGAATTAGATCGATCGCCCGCAGTTCAATCAAGTGTGAGAAAAAATAAAGAAATATGAATAAAGGTTGGCAAATAGGTCTTTTGATGCTCGTTGAAAAACTGGCCGCGCAAGTCCAAAAATTCGCAGCACAGAGACTTGCGCGCATTTTTCAGAAAGATGTATCCCCGCCGCCGATGCAAGCTGCGCCTTTGCCCAGCAACGAAGCAGAGAGGCTAGAAGCACTTCACCGCTACAACATTCTCGACACAGAGGCCGAAGCAGCTTTTGATGACCTAACAGCTTTAGCATCTTATATTTGCGGCACTCCTATTGCTTTAGTAAGCTTAATAGATTCTAATAGGCAATGGTTTAAATCAAAAGTCGGTCTGGAAGCGCTAGAAACTCCGAGAGAGTTAGCTTTTTGCGCTCACGCTATTTTAAATCCCAACGAATTGCTAGTTGTACCGAATGCTCTAGAAGACGATCGCTTTGCCGGCAATCCGCTAGTAACTTCCGATCCGAATATTCGATTTTATGCTGGATCGCCCCTAGTAACTGCTGACGGTTTCCCGCTGGGCACTTTGTGCGCGATAGATACAGTTCCTCGCAATCTCACCCCAGAACAGCTAGAAGCGCTGCGGACTTTAGGAAAGCAAATTATCAGCCAAATGGAGTTGCGAATTAATCTGGCTAGATTAAAGCGCGCGCAGATCAGACAGAAACAAGTAGAAGCAAAACTCCGTTCTAGTGACGAGCAAATTGTCAATTTTTTAGAAGGAATGAGCGATGCTTTTTTTGCTCTCGATCCCCAGTGGCGATTTACTTACGTCAATTACAAAGCATCGCAATTTTTGCAGCGATCGCCGGAAGAACTTTTTGGTAAAATTTTCTGGGAAGAGTATCCAGACTTAGTAAATTCGGTATTTTATGAAAAATATCATGAAGCTGTAGCTAAACAAGTTGAAGTGACTTTTGAAAACTATTATCTCCCCTTAAAAGTGTGGTTGGAAGTCCGGGCTTTTCCGGGTTACGACGGTATTTCTGTGTTTTTTCACGAGATCACCAAGCGCAAGCAGATGGAATCTGCACTCAGAAAAGAACAGAAAAAAACTGAAAGTTTACTGCTAAATATTTTGCCAGAACCGATCGCCGACAGGTTGAAGTACCAACCGGGGGTGATTGCAGACAAGTTTGAAAAAGCAACAATTCTTTTTGCAGACTTGGTGAATTTTACCCAAATTTCTACTACCATGCCCGCAACTAAATTAGTGTACTTGCTGAATGAAATTTTCTCAGCTTTTGACCAACTGAGTGACAAGCACGGCTTAGAAAAAATCAAGACGATCGGGGACGCTTACATGGTAGCAGGCGGTATTCCCATTGAACGCCCAGACCACGCAGAGGCGATCACCGAAATGGCGCTGGATATGCTAGCAGCAATTGATGAATTAAATGTGAAGCTAGATGCGAAGTTTGACCTCCGAATCGGGATTAATAGCGGCCCGGTGGTAGCGGGGGTAATCGGCACTAAAAAATTTATTTACGATTTGTGGGGAAATGCCGTAAATACAGCTAGCCGCATGGAATCTCACGGCATACCAGGCAGAATTCAAATCAGCCACTATACTTATGATTTGTTGCAGGATAAATATGAATTTGAAGATCGTGGCGAGATCGAGATTAAAGGTAAAGGGAAAATGCGGACTTATTTCCTGAATGGTAGAAAAACAGCAAGCGAGAACGAAATCTGAGAGTAAATAAAACTAAGACTTGAAAGTACCTGATTGTTGAGGGAAATTCCCGAGGCGGCGATCGCATCGAAGACGCGATCGCCCTGTGGCAGAACGGCCGCAGCAGATGAACAAAATCAGATTATGCTAGAGACAGAGATATCCGAGCAATCCTATGTCCGGTACTCGACGTTATAAAAATACTAAGTTGAAGTCCTCGGAGCCCTTAAGATGGTTCAATTTCATATTCAAACAGATAGCGATATTCCAGCATCCACCCAACTATTCAATCAAATCAGGTTTGCGATCGCCTCGCGACAATTTCCGCCCGGACACCGCTTGCCCAGCACCAGGCAACTAGCCATGCAGACAGGTTTGCACCGCAACACCATCAGCAAAGTATACCGACAGCTCGAAAATACCGGACTCGTGGAAGCCCAAGCCGGATCGGGCATTTACGTCCGCGCTCAAGGCCACGAAGGCGGCAGCAAACTCAAATCCCCGATCCTCGATGAATATCCCCTTGCCAACAAAATAGTGCAAGAAAGTCTCGATCACCTTCTGGGACAGGGCTGTACGCTCAACCAAGCTAGGGAATTATTTTTGGCCGAAATTGACTGGCGGCTTCGGTGCAGCGCGCGAGTGGTCGTCACAGCCCCCACAGAAGACATCGGCGTGGGCGAGCTGATGGCGAAAGAACTCGAACAAGCTCTGCGTATCCCCATCCAGTTAGTGCCGATGGAAGAGTTAGGTACTTTTCTCGATCAAATCTCTTCGGGGACTGTGATCACCAGCCGCTATTTTATCGGAGAAGCAGAATCGATTTCGGCACCGCGTTCGGTGCGAGTCATTCCCGTAGACATCTACGACTATGTTCAGGAGATACAGTTAGTGGGGGGTTTGCCGAAAGACAGTTATTTGGGTTTAGTCAGCCTGAGCCCGGGAATGCTGCGATCGACTGAAGTCATCATCCACAGCATCCGGGGCGAGGATTTGCTGGTGATGACGGCTTTGCTGTCAGATGCCTACAAGATTAACTCGATCGTGCGATCGGCCAGAACAATTTTCTGCGATCAACCGAGCTTTGCTACAGTAAAAGCTGCCATCAATGCGGCTAGAGAAGATATTATTCGTCCGCCGCAACTGATATGCTCGGAAAATTACATCGGCTCTAAGTCGATTAATTTGCTCAAGCGCGAGTTGGGCTTGGGGTAAGTCAGTTGGCAGTTGGCAGTTGACAGTTGACAGTTGACAGTTGGCAATTGACAGTTTACAGTTGGCAGTTGTTATTTGGCAGTTGTTATTTGTTGTTCTAATTTCCAATAACCAATAACCAATAACCCATAACCAATAACCAATAACTAATAACCCATAACCAATAACCAATAACCAATAACCCATGCCAATTGAAATCCAACCTTCAATTAATGTTAAAACAGCGATCGAAAGCCGCCGGGCCGCCCGCAGCTTCAAACCCGATCGAATTCCCCCAGCAATATTGACTGAGATTTTGCGCTTGGGAGTGCGATCGCCCTCCGGTTACAACTTGCAGCCTTGGCGGTTTATCGTACTTCAAGACGCAGCCAGCAAGGAAAAATTAAAAGCTTGCGCTTTCGATCAGCGCCAAGTGGTAGAAGCGCCAGTAGTATTAATCTGCTGCGGCGATCGGCGCGCCGCCCAACCCGAAAACACCGAAGCCGTAATCGAATTGGGCAAAGCCGCAGGCGCAATGAACGACAATTTAGCCGGTTATATGCGACAAGCAATCCCGCAATTGTTCGAGAACCGTCCCTGCTTCGAGTCCCTAGAAACTTGGACAAACAGGCATACAATGCTCGCAGTAGCTCACTTAATGATTGCAGCTAAAAGCTTTGGGGTAGACAGTTGTCCGATGGAAGGTTTTGTCGGCGCTAAGGTGAAAGAAGCCTTTCAAATTCCCGAAGAAGTAGATGTTTGCTGTTTGCTGCCGCTCGGTTATGCAGCAGAACCTTTGAAACAATACGGCGGGCGTTTTGACGTGACTCAAGTTTATTACAGCGAAAGTTACGGAGAGACTTTGCAAGTTGAGATTTGAGAGTTAAGATTTTGTGGCAACTTGAATTTTAAGAGTTAAGATTTGGAATGAATCGGTGCCAAAGTTCAAACAAATCAAAAATCCCGACAGTTCCGCAATCTAAAATCTAAAATCCCAAATCTAAAATCGAAAGTGGTGATATCAGACAGAGGAAAAGTATGACAGTAGCAGAGCGACAAAGTAACGCCCAAATTCTCGAAGTAAAATTGCAAAAGCACTTGCAAGCAGCCGGATTTAAAAATTTACCGCTTTATATTAGTTGCGATTTTCGAGATGACTCTTTGACGGTTGTGGGAGAACACCCGCGCAGTTTAGTTCTCAAAGCAAAACCGACTTTTGCGGTGCTAGAAGCAGCAATTCTCGAAATAGAACCGGAAGCTATTCAACAGATTGGACTTTGCCTAAAAATTACCGGGCAAAAACAGCCTTACGCTTTCCATTCTTTTACGATGCACCACCCTGTTTTGTCAAGACCAAAAACAGTACAAGCGTTCAAAAAAACCGAGATTCCCGCAGCAGAAACGGGGATAGTCTTAACAGCAAATGCGGCGGATGCAGCGGATGCAGCGGAGGATGTGCCGTTAGAA
Organism: Microcoleus pseudofavosus SVA1_A4; assembly: GCF_036700565.1. Taxonomy (NCBI): domain Bacteria; kingdom Bacillati; phylum Cyanobacteriota; class Cyanophyceae; order Oscillatoriales; family Microcoleaceae; genus Microcoleus; species Microcoleus pseudofavosus. The sequence continues at coordinate 107,875 of NZ_JAUBPE010000006.1, read as the reverse complement.
ACAGATGTTAAAGATGCGGGGGGCGATGAATATTTTCCAGATTTTTCAGAAAGTTCCAGCAATAGCGATCCGATCGCCTTCAGCGTGCAAGCAATCCCGGCAGATATTGCAGACAATCCCTTTAATCCGCTGGATATGGAGCCTGCGGTAACAGTTGCTCAAACCCCCAAGCATTCACCGTTGGCGATGCTGGCTGCGGCTGGAATCATCAGCATCGCGGGGGCAATTTTGGCAGGCGGTTATTACCTGCTGAGCCGCCCCTGCGTCATTGGAGAATGTACTGAATTAGCTAATGCTAAACAGTTGAGCGAAAATTCGGCGAAGACGCTGAAAACGTCAAAAGTTGCTAGCAGTCCCGAAGAAGCGCAGGAACAGTTAAAACAGGCGATCGCCCTTTTGGAACCGATTCCCTCCTGGTCAATTCATCGCGGTGAAGCTCAAAGCGCTCTCGAAAACTACCGGCAGCAAAGTCAGAATGTAAACTCTGCGATCGATGCAGCGCGCCTCGCACGATCGGCAGCCGAGAAAACCAAAAATCCGCCTTATTCTGCCGAGAACGGGCAGGAAGCGCAATCTCTGTGGCAAAGCGCGATCGCCCAACTCGGAGAAATCCCCACCGACAGCCCAGTTTATCCGTTTGCTCAGAGAAAGACAAAAGAATATCAGAAGAATTTAGCAAGCGGAAATCGGCTGTTAAGCACAGAGAAACAAGCCGAAAAAACGCTGCTCGCCGCCAAAAGTACAGCCCAAATAGCAGAAGCTCGCGAAGCAGTAGCGACTACTGCCGAGACTTGGGATCAAGTGCAATCAGGTTGGGAAAAATCCCTCGAAATCCTATCAGAAATTCCCACCAGTACGCAATCTTACCAACAAGGTAAACTCCTAGTTCCGAAATACGAAACCAAGCTTTCACAAGCTCGCGAGCGCAAAAATGTCGAAGGAATTTCGGAAAATGCCTACACTCAAGCAGTGACTTTAGCAGCAGAAGCTCAAATTTTTGAGGGCAAAAACGGCTGGTTTAAAGCATCAGAATACTGGCGGAGAGCTTTGAGTTACGCCGAGCAAGTGCCGGCGGCAACTTCTTATTCGCAGAAAGCCAAACCGCTAATCGATTCCTACAAAACGTCATTGCAGCAAGCAGAAGTAAAGTTGCAGGAAGAAAGGAACCTGCAAAAAGCGCGCACGGATTTGGATAGAACTTGCAAAGGCCAACCGAAGATTTGCGACTATACTGTTAGCAAAGGTTTGATTGCGGTGCAGATGACTCCCGATTACGTGCAGAAACTGCAACAAACTTTCATCCAAGCAAACAACAACAACGCTACCAAGACTCGCCAAGCTGTGGAAAAGCACGTTGAAACCTTGCAAAAAGCTTTGGAGGCGATCGCAGACAACGCGAAAATTCCGATGCAGGTGTACGATGGCGAAGGCAAGCGGATTGCGAGTCACGAACCGAAGTAAGCTGTTACGGCATTTAATTTGAGTTTTTGGGGCGGGCGAGGAGCAACGCCCCACTCATTGTTTCAAGAAAAATGATTGTTACAATTAAATGCGCGCTAACAACTTAGAACATCCGAAAACACACTACAATTTCGGCAATCAAAAAGTATAAAAGGATGTTAGCCATCAAATGCTGCAAAAGGTAAAACTTCATAACTTCAAAAGTCATCAAGATACAGAACTTAATTTTGATAATTCACGCCTACACGCACTCGTAGGACAAAACAGTTCGGGTAAAACATCAGTGTTGCAAGCAGTGCATTATCTCAGTCGGCTTGCTAATTCATCATTTGAAAATATTTTTCAGCATGAAATAGCGCCTCAATTTATTACAACAATTGGGCAAGATAATATGTCTGTTACTGCAACTGGTTTTTGGAAAAACCCAGATATAAATAATTGGAAAGCTTCCTATAAATGGAGCGTAGACGTTAATCATGGGTGGGCGTTTAGAGCATCATGGAATGCCAATAAAAACCCGGAATATGAAGTAACCTCTGCACCTTCCTTAATGACTACGGAAGAGCCAATTCAGCAATCTTTGAGAAACGCAGTTCATCTTAAGCTCGTAGCCAGTAATCTTGCTAAAGCAGCTTACAGTGATGCAATTACACCGCGAGTTGAGTTCGATGGTTCCGGGTTAGCACCTACCTTAGACTATCTTCGTGACGAAGCTCCAGATAAATTTCAATCTTTACAGGAAATGTTGAAACGGATTGTACCAGGTGTACGCGAGGTAGGGGTAAGGCGAGCTAAAGTTATGGTGAATCGCCAACGCTTAATCGAAGTCGGTGGAAAGTCTATCTCCTACGAAGAAAGTCAGGAAATGGCAGGGCAAGAAGTTGTCTTAGACATGAATACTGGTAAGCGTATACCAGCCCATGCCATTAGCGAAGGCACAATGCTCGCTCTCGGATTACTGACTGTTTTGATGAATCCCAATCAACCTAATTTAGTGTTACTAGATGATGTTGAACAGGGACTCCATCCCAAAGCGCAACGAGACTTAATCGCTGTTTTAAAAGAAATTATTCAAGACAACAGCAATCTGCAAATTATTTTTTCTACCCATTCTCCTTACATTGTGGATGAACTTATTCCTTCTCAAGTCCATGTATTAAGTAACAACAATTCAGGTGTGACTCGTTGCAAACGATTGGATGAACATCCTGATGTAGAATGGGCAAAACAAACTTTAACCACCGGAGAATTCTGGGATGCGGAGGGAGAAGATTGGGTGGTTGCAGGGGAAATCAATGATTGAGTTTGTTGTAATTGTGGAAAGTAGCGCAGACGCACGAACCGCTACTAAATTAGCCGATCGCATTTTAGTAGAAAAAATTGAGTGGTTAGAGCACGAGACGCTGCAACATCTAGTTCAATGGAGTGGTTTAGAAGCTGGCACAGAGAATTCTTGCTGGAAAAATATTAATCAAATTATAGATAATTTCCAACAAAGCTTAGGATTCCGTCCTCCAAGGTATTTAGGTCATCGTAAAGATGGAACATTAAAAGCTGATGGTGCAGCAGCTATAAAAATTCTGAATTTAGTACGATTTATTCAAAAAACACGACAGATTGAAGCAGTTCTCCTAATCCGCGATCTAGATAATCAACCTGAACGAAGACAAGGGATCGAGCAAGCGCGTTCAGAACACATCGATCGACAACCTAAATTAGCAATTATTATTGGTACAGCCGATCGAATGCGGGAAGCTTGGGTGTTGAATGGGTTTATTCCATCTAATCAAGAGGAAAAACAAATTCTTCAAGAGATAACGACCGAATTGACGTTTAATCCTTGCGAAGAGTCACACAGGCTACGATCTAACTCATGGGAAGAACCCGATCGCATTAGAAATCCTAAAGTTGTTGTCGAAAAGCTAACAGGTGGCAAGATGGAACGCGAACAACAGTGCTGGGAAGACACGCCTCTGGAATATCTACGAAAAAACGGTGTTAATACAGGCTTAACAGCCTATATTGATGAAATCGAGGAACGATTAATTCCCATTATTTTATCTGACTAAAAGAGTAATTCAGGATTTACGCATAACCTCTATATTGCAGGTTTGCACTGCGCGCCTTACCGCTATGAGTAGCGCGTATAATCACTTCTTGCATAAGTGCTGTTCATTCACAACTAATCGGTATCCCCAGCAATTTTATCCGCAGTCAATCCAGCTTGAAAAACTTGTTGCGCCGTCAATTTCAATTCGGGAAAAGTGGGCGACTGGATTGTCTGATCTCCCCGAAATTGACTAACTTCATACTCACCATCAACCAACCGATAAATCGAAATAGTCGGTTGCTTAGGATTCCCGATAAATCTCCGGCCGCCCAAACCGAGATAATCCACAATCCAGTATTCAGGAATCCCGATTAGTTCGTATTCCCCTACTTTTTTGATGTAGTCATCTTGCCAGTTGGTACTAACTACTTCAATAACCAGCGGAATTGATGCCCCTTGAGTCACAGTGGAGAACTTTTCCCACAGAGGTTCTGATGCTAAATTGGTTTCATTTAAGATTAGAATATCGGGAGAATAAGCTGATTCGTTTTCTGATGGCTTAACTAATGCTTGTTTGGGGATGAAGTACGGAAGGTTTAATCGATCGAATTGCGCGGTCAATTTTCTGGCTGAAAAACCGACAACTTTTTCATGCTTTCCTAATGGCTGTGACATTTCAACAATCTCTCCATTGTGCAGTTCATAACGTCCGTTTTCTGGCTTCCATTCCGCAAATTCTTCAAAAGTTAGCGTTTTAGTTGCTGTTTGAATCATGGTTATTCTCCTTAGTGATGACTAGGGCGGGCTAGAAACCCACTCCACAAGATAACTCACTCTATGTGGAACAGGCATCTTGCCTGTTCAAGAAAATAAGGCTAAATGCAAGTTCCTACCTATATTATATTACCAATTCCATGTCCAATGCCCAATGCCCAATTCCCAATTCCCAATTCCCAATTCCCAATGCCCAATTACCAATTACCATTTTATCAATTGTGCGTCTTGATTAAAAAACCTCCGACACAATCCCTCTGTCAACAGCAAAGTTGCGATTAAAGTTGCCAGCGCTAACACAAACATAATCAAAATCTGGTAAGATGCTGCATCGAGAGGACTGACACCGCTCAGCATTTGACCTGTCATCATTCCGGGTAAAGTTACTATTCCTACGACTGTCATTGTGTTTAATGTCGGGATTAATCCAGCTTTGATGGCATCTTTGCGGTACTGTTTTACTGCTTGCTGCGGCGTGGAACCTAAACTTAAATGGGTTTCTATTTCTAACTGGCTGCTATTAACTGTACTGACAAGTCTTTCGCCCGCGATCGCCCCGGAGTTCATGGCATTGCCCAAAATCATACCCGCTAAAGGAATCAGGTATTGCGGTTCGTACCAAGGGTCAGGTTGCAAAATTAGCAAGTTTGTATAGGCGAGAGTCAAGGCCGTACTGATAAAAATTGAACCCCAAACTAAGGGCAGTAAGTTCTTGATTTTTTTGCTGATGCGGTTGCTGGCAACCATGCTAGCTGTTGTCAGCATGATTGCTAAAACTGCTAAAACCAGCCAAGGATTTTTCCCCTCCGGATCGAATACGACTGCGAGCACGTACCCGACTAAGATTAGCTGGATCAGGGTGCGCCCCGCGGCGATCGCGATCGCCCCCTCCAACCCCAATCCCTGCCACGCCGAAAGCCCGATCGCGATCGCCACCATCCCCAAAGCCCAACCCAAATCTGTAAAATCTAGCTGAATTAACACCGGTCCACCCTTTCGATAACGTGATTGTTTGCCTGTCCAAATATAAGATATTTGAATAAACGTTTCTGGGAAACAGTTTTGCTGCAAGAATTTGCTTTGATAATGGTTGAAATTTGTGGTGTGAAGAGTGAATAATGTTCCCCCCCTCGACTTAACCCGCCAGTACGCCTTAATTGGCGACGAGATAACCGCTGCGGTGCAAAAAGTGCTTGCCTCTGGCGGCTACGTAGGCGGCCCGGCCGTGAAGACTTTTGAACGAGAGTTTGCCGAATACACGGGCGTTTCCGAGTGCGTTGGCTGCAACTCCGGCACCGATGCCTTGATTTTGGCCTTGCGATCTCTCAAAATTGGCCCCGGCGATGAAGTGATTACCACTCCTTTTACCTTTTTTGCTTCGGCTGAGGTAATTAGCGCCGTCGGCGCAACTCCCGTGTTTGTCGATATTGACAGCGGGACTTTTAATCTGGATGTCGAACTCCTCGAAGCGGCAATTACCGACAAAACCAAGGCAATTATGCCAGTCCACATCTTCGGCCAACCGGTAGACATGACTCGGTTGATGGAAATTGCGACTCGACACAATTTAGCCGTAATTGAAGATTGCGCCCAGTCTGTCGGGGCCGAGTGGCAGTCTCGAAAAGTCGGCAGCATCGGCCATGTCGGCTGCTTCAGTTTTTATCCGACCAAAAATTTAGGCGCTTGCGGTGACGGTGGCGCAGTGACGACAAACGATCCTGCCCTCGCAGCTTCGATGCGAGTGCTCAAAGAACACGGACAGTCTTCTAGATATTTCTACGAACAAATCGGCTACAACAGCCGTTTAGATGCCCTGCAAGCGGTGATTCTCAGCATTAAATTGCGGTATCTCGACAGTTGGAACGCCCAGCGACGTTCGATCGCGACTCTTTACAGCGAATTTCTCTCCCGCGTGCCCGGAGTTGCCGTTCCCAAAGAATTGCCGGAAGCAAAAGGAGTTTGGAATCAATACACGATCCGGCTGACAAGTCCAGAAGACGCGCCAAATCCCTCTGGCGATTTTCGAGATTGGATGCGGACTCAGTTGCAGGAATCCGGCATCGGTTCGATGGTTTACTATCCGTTACCTTTGCACCTGCAACCTGTTTACAAATCTTTGGGCTATCTTGTCGGTCAGTTGCCACAGGCCGAGCAAGTTTGCCGCGAAGTCTTGTCTTTGCCGATGTTCCCGGAACTGTCGAGGGATCAACAAGAGCGGACGATTTATGGGCTTAAAGATTGCTTGGCAAAGGGCGATCGCATCCGGTAGCTTTGGCGCGATGGCATAAGCGAGGGAAACGCAGGAGGAGAAAAGAATTGCAGGGTTGCAGGGCTGTGAGAATGTGCAGCGGTCAGTCGATTTTAGATTTTAGATTTTAGATTTTAGATTTACTCCACAGATAAATCTGGGAGCTTGAACTAGGGTCTAAAATTTTTATCTTTCCACGACTTAAGTACGTGGCAGCGTATCCGTTTTTGGGCTGGGTCAGGTAGAGCCGTTAAGTATTTTGACCGATCGCTTGTACTTTTATGTACTATATTTAATGAAAAGAAACAAATTTAGGCTAGCAATCCGCCTCAAACGGGTACATTTTCCGCTCGCCTAAAACTTGCAATGCGATCGGTCAATGATGAAGAAGGAAGTTCGGCAACGGATTCGCTCGACGGATGTAACGGATGTAACGGATGTAACGGATGTCAGGAAGAGGGAAGAGGGAAGAAGGAAGAATAAAGAATATTTGAACTTTCGACTTTTAATCCCCGATGCCCGATGCCCGATGCCCGATGCCCGATGCCCGATGCCCGATGCCCGATGCCCGATGCCCAATTCTCAATTTAACCTGTAATTTTCAGAAGATAAGAGGAAAATAAACGAGTGCCTCAGTATCAATTCACTCAGGCTAGACGCTACGATCCACAAGCGATCGCTCAGTATTACCGCAAACGTCCTTGGAAAGCAATTTGGCGAGCAATTACCGTTATTTGGTCTTTTGCAGGCTTTGTCATCGGGATGCTGTGGGACAGTTGGCAGCACGAAGTCGCAGCACACCAGCCGGAACGAGCCACCCACCTGCGACAAATACTCACTCGCTTGGGCCCCACTTTCATTAAAGTCGGTCAAGCCCTTTCTACCAGACCGGATTTAATCCGCAAAGACTTTCTCCAAGAACTGATCAAACTTCAGGATCAATTGCCGCCCTTTGACTCCGTGCGAGCTTTTGAGATTATTGAAGCGGAACTCGATCGCAAAATTAGCGAAACCTACAGCGAAATCTCCCCCGAACCTGTCGCCGCAGCAAGTCTCGGTCAAGTGTACAAAGCTCGCCTCCTCACCGGGGAAGCAGTAGCAGTTAAAGTTCAGCGACCGAATCTGTTACCAATCTTGAGCCTTGACCTTTATTTAATGCGCTGGGCGGCTGGATTGTTGGGCCCGTTGCTGCCACTAAATCTCGGTCACGACCTTGGTTTAATAGTCGATGAATTCGGTATCAAATTGTTCGAGGAAATTGATTACATTAATGAAGGCCGCAACGCCGAGAAATTTGCGACAAATTTTGCCGACGATCCGACAGTAAAAGTTCCGAGCATTTACTGGCGTTATACTGCAAAATGCGTTCTGACTCTCGAATGGATTGATGGCATCAAGCTGACAGATATAGAACGTGTTAAAGCCGCAGGTTTGGATACCGATAGTTTAATTGAAGTCGGAGTCCGCAGCGGTTTGCGGCAGTTGCTGGAACACGGATTTTTTCACGCTGACCCCCATCCGGGAAATCTGTTTGCCTTAGCGGACGGCCGCATGGCTTACATTGATTTTGGGATGATGGATCAGATGGAAGAAACAACTAAAGAAACTTTGGTTGATTCTGTCGTTCATTTGATCAACAAAGATTATTTAGAGTTAGCCAAGGATTTTGTCAAACTTGGCTTTTTGACTCCAGATACAGATATTATGCCGATCGTTCCGGCGCTGGAATCTGTGCTCGGCGATATCGTCGGCGAAAAGGTGTCAGATTTTAACTTCAAGACGATTACAGACCAGTTTTCGGAGTTGATGTACGATTATCCTTTCCGAGTGCCGGCGAAATTTGCCTTAATTATTCGCTCTCTGGTGACAGAAGAAGGTTTGGCCCTGACGCTGAATCCCGATTTCAAGATAGTCGAGGTGGCGTATCCTTATGTAGCGCGGCGTTTGTTGAACGGAGAATCTCCGGCACTGCGGCGCCGCCTGATTGAGGTATTATTCAAGGATGGCAAATTCCAGTGGAACAGGTTGGAGGAGATGATCGCGATCGCCCGATCGGATCGCAGTTTCGACTTGCTCCCCACCGCCCAACTAGGCTTGCAATTCTTGCTGTCAGAGGAAGGGTCGTTTTTGAGACGCCAATTGATATTGGCTTTGATTGAGGACGATCGACTCCACACCGAAGAAGTTCGCAGCCTGTGGAACTTAGTCAAGGAAGACTTGCAACCCGGCCGCCTATTCAACGTTGCTCTAGGCGCTTTGGCGGAGTTTTCCACAGAAGGAGCAGCCGCGCTGACTCGGTTGTAGTCAGAAGGAAGAAGGAAGAAGGAAAAAGGAAAATTATTAGGATTTGATATAATTCCTGATTACCAATTTCCAATTTCCAATTTCCAATTTGCAATTACCCAAATTAAGGAATTATTCGTGTATTATTTTCCCGAACCTCCGTATTTTTTAATGTCGGCTGGATTACTAGCAGGTATGGCCTCCGGTGTAGCCTTTGAAGCAACTCTCAAACAAGCCGTACAACTGTGGTCTAAAAATCGTTCTACTCGCACTTTGGCTAACCTGCAAGGGCTACAATTGCTGATACCTTTTCTGGGAATGGCTGGCGGAATTTGCGTATTTTTAGCTTCGGGGATGGAGATTTTTGGCTTCCCAAAATTACTTTCTTATGTTCTAGCTTTGCCACTGACGGTACTCACGGGCTGGCTAGTTTGGACTCAGTTGGGTAAGCTTTTAATCGAGCTAGAACGCGGAGGTTCCAAAGCGCTGGATCTAGATTCTTTTGAAGGATGAGAGTTAGCTATCAACCTCTTTTCTGAGAAGGAAGGGGGTTGATAGTTCTCTAATGTTATCCTAATTTGATGCTTTTTGAACCCCAGAGGGCGCAGAGAACTCAGAGAAATAGAAAGAAGAGGCTCACAATTTATGCAGGAATTTCTGTATAAAATTTCCAATATAAAATCTAAAATCTAAAATCTAAAATCGAATGGGTAATTTTATTGTTACGGGTGCAGCAGGATTTATCGGCTCTAATCTAGTAGAAACTCTTTTAAATCGAGGGGAGACAGTGATAGGTGTTGACGAGTTCAACGATTATTACGATCCGGCTCTCAAGCGCAAGAATATTGCACAATTTGATAAGTATCCTGGTTTTAAATTGGTGGAAGGCGATATTTTGTCTCTGAATTGGCGATCGCTTTTATCCGATACAGAGGTGATTTTTCACCAGGCGGCGCAAGCGGGAGTTCGCGCTAGCTGGGGCGACGGTTTCCGCAGCTATACCGAACGCAATATTAACAGCACCCAAGTATTGTTAGAAGCGGCAAAAGATGCGCCAAATTTGCAAAGGTTTGTGTATGCTTCATCGTCTTCAATTTACGGCAATGCTGAAGCTTTCCCCACGAATGAAAACGCTTGTCCGCAGCCGGTTTCTCCCTACGGAATTACGAAGTTAGCCGGTGAACGTTTGTGCGGACTTTATTACAAAAATTTTGGCGTTCCGACTACTTCGCTGCGCTATTTTACCGTTTACGGGCCGAGACAGCGCCCCGATATGGCTTTTCACAAGTTTTTTAAGTCGATTTTGTTTGACGAGGCGATTTCAATTTTCGGCGACGGATTGCAAACGCGGGATTTTACTTTTATCAGCGATTGCGTTGCGGCGAATTTAGCGGCGGCTGAGGTTGCCGAAGCTGCGGGGAAAGTTTTTAATATTGGCGGGGGAAGTCGGGTAGTTTTGAAAGAAGTTATTGATACAATAGAGAGAATTGTCGATCGACCAATTCGGATCGATTTTGCAGAAGCAGCCAGGGGAGACGCGCGGCACACTAGCGCGGATGTGTCTAAAGCCAAGAAAATCTTAGGTTATCAGCCGCAAGTTGCTTTAGAAGAAGGTTTAAGGCGCGAATGGGAGTGGATTCAGTCTTTGTACAGTTAGATGCTATCTAAGCTGTTCGGCATTTAAAGGAGGATAGTAGGGTGCGTCAGTAATAAGCGTTTCCCATGTATAGTAAGTGTTCTAGCTGACGCACCTTACCTGGATCGTTAATGGTTTAAATGCTCCACAGCTTCTCCCAAAAATTCCGCAACTTAAATTGAACATTATTAAGTTTTTGAATTGCCCAACTTTTGAGATTTCTCTGCAAGCGAATCAGCAAATTTGGAGGCGCGAGTTTTGGTCGTGTTTCCGGCGAATTCAAATAGCGGTAGTGCAGAAATACGTCTCGGTAAGGAATCTCAACATCTTCACCAGCACACAATTGATTAATTTTGGCAGCCGAAATACTCATGTAATGCAAATAAGTCAGCCGCCGTCCTTTATCGTAGAGAACATAATCTCTCACATCAAATTCAGAAGACCAATGATTGCCCGTTACCAGCGCAGGTTGATGATAAGCAAAGTTATAAAAAGATATGCCGCTGCGGGCGACTAAATAGTTAAGTAAAGATTGGTCAGCGCCCCGCACAGACATAATTTCCGCTTCTCCTGATGTTATTTTTTCTAAAAATTGAGAGCAATTATTGCGATTAAAAATCCCTGGTTTTGACGCAAACCAACCCGCACAAAAAATATGAGATTGCAGTTCGTCCAAATTTAAAATTTGGGGTAATTTTGGGGACGACAAATCAAATATATAATTTAGGTCTGATTTGTATTGAAAATCGTTTGCTACCCAGTCAAATTCATCGAGTTTTTGATAAATGTAATCGAGAGAACCCATTAACAGAGTGTCTGCGTCAAAATAGATAAATTTATCGAAAGGGCCGTCGAAACAACAGAATTTTCGGTGCATTTCCAAACATTGAACAGGTTTTAAACCTTTAGCTTGCCAAACTTTTTGAGCTTTGGCATGAGTTTTCCAAACTTGAGTTGCAAAATGTTCCCAGAAAATGATTGACTCGGTATTTTCAAACAGGGTGACGCTGGTTAGGGAGGCAATGTGCGATCGAACTTTTTTCAGGTTATCATCATAGGGAATAATGCAAACAGGAATATCTTTTGCCCCATTGACTTCGAGACTGTTTAATAAAGCGACTAAGTGGTCAAAAACCACATCATTTGCTAGAATATAAATACCATTTGTCATAATTTTTACTTAATAAGTAGACCAGCGCATATATATTGCTTTTTAGGTGCGGGCAAGATGCCCACACCACTATAAAAAAATTATCAATTGTGGAACAGGCATCTTGCCTGTTCATCAAAGCTTTTTGATAATAATTTAACATCTCAGTTTATACTCACCTACCGAAATTTTCCAATATTTTTTGCATTAAATTAGGTTTTTCCTCATACAAATAACGATAATGTTTCCACAGTTCCCAGTAGGGACTACCCGATTTAATCGGTATTCCGGCCCAGTGGAGATATTTTAACCTTTTACCTTTGTCGTAAAGCACATAATTTATTTCCTGAAAATGCTTGGAACCTGCCCAGCTTCCGGGTTCTGTTGCTGAAACTTTAACAAGGTTGCAGCGTTTAGGAATCAGCTTGAGAATGATATAATTTAGTATAGGTTGGTCTGTGACATTTTGAGTAAAGTCAAAATATTCTCGATGCTGCGAACATTCTCGCAAAATTTCATACATTTGCGATTCTGTAATAGTTCCTTTTCTGGAAGCCCAAAAGCCGCTGTTGAAGACATCTTGAAGTTCTAAATTTGTGAAAATATGCTGTTCTTTTACAAGTGGTGAAAATACATTTCGCAGTTTTTCGCTGAGGTGGTGGTAGTCGCAGCAAAAGAAATCTACTTCTGATAGTTTGTTTAAGTTGTGTGCGATGTCTTCAAAGACGATGATGTCTGTATCGATGTAGAGAAATTCGTCAAGCGGGCCAAACCAGGCGACGAGTTTTCGCATTTTGTTGGGGAGGGCTAAAAAGTTGCGATCGAACATTTGGCCAATTTCCCTGGTAAACTGTTCCACAAACTCCAGATTTGGGAACATTTGAACCCCGTGGAGACGGCTGAGTGCGGCTGCGACTTGCTGATAATTGTCGTCGAAGGGGATCAGAAAAACTGGTACTTGACAATTGTACAGACGTATGCTGTTTAGAAGGGCGATCGCACTTTCGATCACCTTATCATTCGCAACAATATAAATACCGCGATTCATACATTTATCCTCAACCTTCTCAACACTCTTTGTAGCAAATTCGACGCAGAAACCTCAGTATAAGACTTTGGCGCTTGGGCAAAAATCGGCCGCTTTTCCGGTTCGCGGAGATAGCGGTAATACAGAAACAAATCGCGATAGGGAAACCCAATATTTTCGCCCGCACAAACTCTCCGAATTACATCCGGCGGCACACCAATATAATGAATGTAAGTAAGTCGGTTTCCCTTGTCGTACAAAACCCCATCTTGCTCTTCAAAATGTTTAGAAGTGACGCTGCACCCAGTTTTTTCGCCCTCCGGGAGGCTATAAGCAAAATTATAGCTATTCATCCCCGTTTTCATCACCATATAATTGAGCAACGGCTGTTCTCCAGCACCTTCATAGAGAATTTCCGCCTCGCCAGATTGCAGTTGAGCTAACAGCCATTCTCTAGTATTTCTGTCAAACAATCCTTGCTTGCTGCCGTAAAATCCAGAACAAAATATTTCCGAGTCGATCCGATTTTGCTCAAAAACTTCGAGCAGTTTTCGTGACTGAATGTTGTATACTTTAGTTGGATCGCGAAATTGAAAATCATAAACCACAAAATCCGATTTCTCTAACTTCTGAAAAACCGCATCAAGGGAATTCATCACCAAAGTATCCGCATCCATATAGATAAACTTTTCAAACGGGCCGTCGAAAGCGCAAAAGCGTCGGTGCGCGCCGTAAAGCCGGAATTTGTGGCGATTCAAACGCTCTGGTGCGGCTGCTTGCATGAATTCGTCCCATCGCTGGATTGATGCGCTATCTTCATAAATAAAGACGTTGGGACGGTTAACAATTTCACCTTTGATTTGCTCTATCTGGTCGTCGAAAGGATAAATACAGACAGGAGTATTTGAGCCTAAGATAACTTCAATACTGTTGAGCAAGGCAATTAGTTGGTCGCAAACTGTATCGTTGGCTAGCGTGCAAATTCCATTCATATCTATAGTCTCGCGAAGGCGGACTTTGTTTGTGTCGTTGCGGTTTCAACCGCCGAATTATCTAAATGGTAAAAGGATAGAGAAGGGCGATCGGGGAAGACTAAAGCACAGAACCAAAAACCCGAGGCTACGCGAAAGACAGAGCCACACGAAAACCGATAAATGGGCTGCCCTTGTGCGCCGGATACCAGCCACGAGAGGCACTGCGACAATTGACCGCATCCCTGCTCCACGAACCGCCACGCACCAGTCGGTAATTATTTGTGCCAGTGTCCCAGGAACTTCCGTCAGTTGGGGCGCAGATATAGTTTTCGTGCCACCGATCGCTGCACCATTCCCAAACATTGCCGTGCATATCGTACAGTCCAAATTCATTAGGGGGAAAACTCCCGACATCGCTTGCTTGTTGGCGATAAACTCCTTTGGGGGCGTTTGCGTAGGGGCTGTTTCCGTCATAGTTGACTAAATTCGGGGTAATCGTTTTCCCAAAATGAAATGGGGTTGTTGTACCGGCACGACAGGCGTATTCCCATTCTGCTTCGCTCAGGAGGCGATATTGTTTCCCGGTTTTTTGGGAGAGTTGGCGACAGAATTTGACAGCACCTCGCCACGATATATTTACAACAGGATGTTTGTCACGTTTGACATCCGATGAATTGTTTCGCATCACTGCTTGCCACTGTGGGTAGGTAATGGGATATTTGCCTGCATAAAAAGCGGGTACTGTTACTTGATGCTGTGGATTTTCCGAATCGTCTCTACGTTCTCTTGTTGTTGGCGAACCCATCATAAAAGTGCCGCCGGGAATATAAAGAATTTCCAGTGCAACTTTGTTCCCTAAGTCTTCGGGGAAGAAGTGAGCAGAGGAACTATGACGACTGTTTTCTTTTCCTTCAGCATCAACTGTTATCACATCAAACTCAAAAATAGGCAAATATTTGTGTAACTGCTCTTTTATATTTAGTTCATCTCTATCCTTCAACAGCGAAAAGGCTGCCAACTTCACTGCCATTGATTCATCTTGCAGTACCGCAATTATTAAATCTAAACCAGCTTCTCCATATTTCAGCGCTTCAGATAGTGCAGCAATTTTCACCTCGACAATCGGTGAAGCCAAACGACTCTTAACGCCGGGAATCCCGCCTAAAACAGCAGCATCTATGGGTGGCGGATTTTGACCGCCTTTGACAGCATCGTATTCTCTGGGTTGATTTTGGTTTTCTGTCATTGCGCTATTTCCTAAGATACAAAGTTAGACAGCCAATTAAGCAAGTTCAATTCGTGGAGAATGATTTGTCGGGCTTCGGCAATTTTCTCTCTCGCTTCATGCCAATAATCCGCAGTAGCCACAACCTCTTTAATAAATTCTACTCCTTTCTCATCCAAACTCGGCAGCCGCAAAAAACTCCCCGCCGGCAACAACTTATCCGCCGCAGCACCGCCGTAATAAATCGGCAAACACCAAGCTAATAAGGCATCCCAAAGCTTCTCGCTGACATACCAATCGTTTTCGGCATAATTTTCAATAGCTAAGTTGTAATAGTATGGTGCGACGGCGTGCCATTTATTGTTCATAGTGCCATTTCCCTGCGCCCAAGTTGGCAAGTTTCGCCCGTAAAGGTCAAAGTCTAATTCTTGCGATTGCAGCAATTTGATAAAATTCAATCGGTGGCGGTGATTGGCAGTTCGGCTAACACCTGAAGTAATCCAAGAACAGGATTTAGTTTTAGCTGGTGGCGGCATTTCATCTAGTTCTCGAAACGAGTTAGAGTGATACCAAATCGCGGGCATATAATTGGGGTTGGGTGCGAAGTCGTCGGGGCCGGAAACGTAACCGCAATAAAGTTTTGCTTGTTCGTAGTTGGCTTTGGTAATTTCAATAACTTCTGGTAATGGTGGCTCGCGGATTAGGTAAATTATGCGTTCTTTGGGGACACCGCGCAGTTTTTCTCGAATGTCGTTTTCTGGAGTTTGGGGGCTTGGGCGGCGGATTTTGTCGAGCCAGGATTGATTTTTGGGCGGTTTGGGAAAGTCGAATTGATACATGAGTAAAAAATCGGGATCGGGGTGATTTGCTAGCATTTGAATGTTTCCCCATTTGCCGAAGTTGTGGGGGGTTTGTTGCCACAGCCAGTCGCTTTGGTTCATGCCTGGATAGGTGGTGATTGTGCCGATGATTTTTGGGTTCATAATTAGTAGTATGTAGGGTGCGTCAGCTTGGGTGATTTTCGCAATAATTGATAATTTAAAAGCTGACGCACCGCACAGTTAATGGTGCGTCAGTTTTGATAATTTTATCAATGGTCTGTCGCCTGCGGACTGACGCACCCTACTAATGACTCATCCACATAACTCAAAATCCTCTCGATCCGATTTTCCCACGAAAATTGCTTGACAAAATCCATAGTTTCTGGATAACCTTCGACCAGCCTCGGATATTTTGTTAAACTAGCCTGAATGCTTTGTGCAAATTCATACGGGTTATCGGGTGTACACCAAGTCGCAGCGATATTTCCCGACTTAAATTCAAGCAAAGACGGAATCTCCGTCGCCACAATCGGAGTTCCCGATGCCATATAATCGAAGAACTTCAAAGGAGAGGTGAACGTCGCGGCTTCTGTCAAACAGTGCGGGTGAGTCAAAACATCGGCTGCTTGCAGCAAGCTAGCTAGTTGATTTTGCGGGAGGTAGCCGAGAAATTTGATGTTGTTAACTTGCTTGGATTTGGCTAACTTCTGGTATGCTGTTACTTGGGATGAATCGCCACCTGCGATCGCAAATTGAACTTTTGGCAATTCCTTAGCCACATCCACTAACATATCAACACCTTTAAACGGGTAAAGCCCTCCCGCATAAACTGCTAAATTCTCTCTTCCATCTCCTAATAACTTCTGTCGCCATATCTGGGCATCTTCGGTTTGTCTCGCGAGAAACAACTGATTGAAACCGTTATGCAGCGTAATCACTTTTTCCGGTGGCATTCCATTTTCAATCATGCTGTCTCGCACGGTATCGGCAACAGTTACGGCAATCTGAAACAGCGGATTGCGGATAATTTCTGGCTCAAATTGCTTGGATTCGTGGTGATGCTGTTCGTAGATAGCGGGAATTCCGTTTTTAATCGCCGCTTTGACAAAGTTCCAGTCGCGGGTGTGGACGATTTTGGTGGACTTCCGCAGGTGAATCGGTAAGTAGTATTTTGACACTATTGTACTGGAACTCGTCCACTTGCTGTCGAAAAGGTCGATCGGCCACGGCATCGGTAAATCTGCTATTTTTAATTTATCTTGAATATTGTATATTTGGGCAAGTTTTTCGTCGGGTTTTCTCGGTTGAAAAGGATGAAACAAATCAACCGGATTAAAAGCATTCCATCCTTTGCGGAGATATACCAAAACTGCTGGTAAACCGAGATTTGCTGCGGCATTCGCAGAGTGCGCAACTTGAACTAAGCTGGCTACATTGGGTTGTGGCAAGACATTTCTGGTAAAAAATACATAATATCTAGACATGGTAATGGTAATTGGGCATTGGGAATTGGGAATTGGGCATTGGGCATTGGGAATTGGTAATTGTTGACTGCTGACTACTGACTACTGCCAACTGCCAAGTCACTACTTCTTAACAGCCTGACGTTTAATAGTATTTTCTATAAATTCTAAAGTCTTAAAAATATTAGCAGCCGAGTGAAATGATTCCCTGATTAATTCGTCTCTTTCTTCGGGAGAATCTACCATTTCATCTACTAGCAATTTGAGATAAGCTATCATAGGAGTTAGGCGAGTGCGAATTTCGTAAGAACCTCTAATTAGAGCTTCATCGCGAGCGGTTTCTTCGGCAAATTGCACTGAATACAAGCGAGTGTAGTATCCTCCTTTTGCTAGCAATTCTTCGTGGGAGCCCATTTCTACTACTTTTCCGCGATCGATCACGGCGATTTTGTCGGCTTTTTGGACTGTGGAGAGGCGGTGGGCGATTACCAAGGTTGTGCGATCGCAGCTCAATTTCTCGATCGCCTCTTGCACATACCTTTCCGAAACTGTATCCAGGGAACTCGTTGCCTCATCTAAAATTAAGATTTCCGGGTTTTGCAGCAAAGCTCTAGCAATGGAAATTCTCTGACGCTGCCCTCCCGATAATATCACGCCCCGATCGCCAATTTGAGTATCCAGCCCCTCCGGCAACTGTTCGATAAACTCGTAAGCATTTGCTCCCTTCGCCGCTTCCACAATTTCTGCTTCGCTTGCTTCTTGCCTAGCATAAGCAATATTTTCGCGCACTGAAGCATTAAACAAAAACGTATCTTGGCTAACAATTCCCATAGCTTTTCTGAGACTTTTGATATCAAATTCGCGCAGATCGGTGCCGTCAATCGAGATACAACCTTCCGTAGGATCGTAAAATCTCGGCAGTAAATCTGCCAAAGTTGACTTACCAGAACCAGAACTCCCTACCAAAGCCAAAGTAGTGCCGTGAGGCAGAAATAAATCTACTCCATGAAGAACTAAATTTTTATGATTTGGATAGTTAAAAGATATTTTATTAAAATGAATTCCCGATCGCAACTGAGTATATGGCACTTTTCCATTTAACATAAATGGCTTGTCATCACAACTTAAAAAATCGTTTACCACCTCTACACTAGCCGACGTAGTAGCAAATTGACTGCGACCACCATTTAACTGAGAAATTAAAGGAATCAGCCTAAAAAGTACCAATAAATAGGTTAGTAAAACAGTAGAAATCGACTCTATTTCATTAGCAAATATTGTGCGACCCATAAACACGATCAAAATAATAACTATCAAATTCACAACTTCGTTAATCGGGGCGATCGCTGCGTAGTTTACCTGAGCGTAAAAATCCGCTTGTTCTCGCCTTTGAATTAACTGCTTAATCCGCTGATACTCCCTTTCCTCGTTCCCCGTTGACTTCACCAACCGAATCCCAGTCATGGTTTCCAGTACCCTAACTGAATAATCTTTCGACATTTCGGACAACTGATGACCAAAATGCTTAGAACGGGTAATAATGTACTGATTTGTCCAAGCGACTAACCCCAACAAAATTGTAGATGTCACCGTCAGTTTCCACGATATTGAAAGCAGCAAACCCACAAACACCAAAACAGTAATTGAGGTAGTAAACATTCCTATAGCCGTGCCAACTGCACTAGCAGTCCGACCCACTTCTCCGCCCAGTCTATTAATTAAATCCCCTACTTTAGTTTTTGAATAATAATCCAAATCTACTTCTAGCAACAACCGCAAACCAGCCTCTCGCAAGTCAAAAGTCAAAGAGCGCGTCAGAGAAGTTGCTACTAAAGTATTAGTATAGCTAGCAATATTTTTTAAAAGAATTGCCAGAACAATCGCTGCCGTCATTAACACCAAACGCTGATTTTGAGGCATTCCTTCAAAGGGATACATCAAAGTTTTAATTAAAGGTGGAGCGCCCCGCAACTCGACAGCTTCCTGCAAAAAATTTAAAAGCACTGGTACAATCAGAGTAGTGCTGATACCATTGAATAAAGCCCCAGAAAAGCCCAGCAGCACAGTCAAAAAAATCCTGCCTGGATATCGTCTGGCAAATTTTAGGAGTAGCTTATTTGCAGACATGGAGCCTTCCCAGCTAAACAGTACGAGATTTCAAAATCTTTTTTAATTACAGCCAGTTTATATTCCTCCATTCAGTCACTGAAAAGTTACCTCGACATACCTGCAATTATATCTGAAAGGATAGGCGCCATTGTTTGAATGCTATATTTCTCTACGCATCTTTCCCTAGCTTTCAGTCCTTGAAAATTCGCGGCTGTCAAATTTTGGAATATCCATTGAATTTTTTGGGAAATTTGAGCGGGAGAATTCGGCTCGACTAAATAACCAGTTCCCCCTAAAATTGCTGGAATATCCCCCACTCGCGTAGACAAAACAGGCTTAGCCATTGCCATCCCATCTGTCAACTTGAGCGGGAACTGAGCCACCGCTGTCATAGTCTCTCGCTGAGGAACAACGATAACATGAGCCGCCGCTACAACTTCCGGCATCGTCTCGACTGGAAACCTTGGCAGTTTAACAATCCAACGCCCCCATTGTTGCATAAGTCGATCGTCATAATCATCATAAGGACTTCCACCGACGATCGCTAATTTTAAATCGGGCTCATTTAACTGTTCGAGGGCCATCAAAACATCCTCAACACCTTTGTGAGGTCGCGGTGCCCCGGGAAACATTAAGATTTTATACCCGGACAACCCGTAACGCTGTCTGCTCAATTCAGGATTGTATTTAGCAGGGTCGAACATCTCAGTATCCTTGCCATTAGGCAAATATACACCACCAAAACGTTGTTTTAAAAACTCAGTATCCACAGTGACAGCATCGGCGCGGGAAACTAAACTTTCCATCCACTTGACATACAGCGGATGATCTGGTTCTCTTAATTGACCATTTTTTTTTAAAATGTCTCGATAAAGTTGTTTCAAATCAGGGCGATACTTCCATTCGTCTCCGCCGAACCAGCTAAGTTCCCAGTCGTCTATATCTAAGATTACAGGGCGGCGAGTATCCAGTTTTTTTAGCAGCGATAAACCAAAGCTTGTAAGTTTAGGTTTCACCGCATAAATAATATCCCCATCTATTTTTTTCAAAACTTTTTGAGCATCCATCAAAAACCCCGGATAGTTTTTCCCCGGTATCGCACATACCGGGATGCCTCGCGGAGGAATAGCATACAATTCCTTGCCAAACTGAAATCCGACAACTTCTGCCTCATAGTTAAGCTCAATCAGGACTTGAGCCAAAAGAAAAGCACGAATTGCACCTCCTCCCGACAAATCGCTCACCACTAATGAAACTTTCACTTGGTAATTTTTTTATCAAAAAGCTGCTTTATTTTCCTACTTAACCGGGCTTTTGTCAAGGGTAGCAAAGCAAAAATTACTTTTTTTAGGGAAATTCTCGGATCTTTTAAGGCTAAAGCATCTTTGATTTCTTGTCTTAAATTGGTTGCTGCTGATGCCGTTCGCAAATAAAGCTGGGGATGAATTAAGGAAAGCTGAAAAATGTTAGTTCGAGCGGCCTCTTTTTGCAAAACAGGATTCGTTGTTAAATATTCTGCATTCGCAAATACAAGTATATTCTGGGCGTAGTACCATTTAACTCGATCGTTTTGCCATATTTTGTTTCTCACGCAGTCAATCGCCACATATCCTTGCTCTTGAAAGAGTTTTGCCCAATACTCTGGCCACTGTTCGTTTACGTGATTTGTTCCTCCTTGAAATGGTACTGCGGCAGAGAATAAAATAACTGGGCCCAGCTTCACTAAAGACTCTACAAATACCTGGGCGCACTCAGAGGGCAAGTGTTCTGCCACTTCTAAGGAAACAACTAAATCAAATTGTTTTTCAATGGGCAAAGGCTGGTTTAAATCTAATGCTAAAAAGTTAGCATCGGGGATTTCTAGCATTTTTGGATCGACCCAATCACCATCGATTCCCAAAATATCTTCAACGCCGAATTCTGTGAATGCTGACAGCCAGGTTCCCGTGCCGCAACCGACATCAATTACTCGCTTGGGCTGCACGAATTCCCAAAGGATAGGGATAATTTCTCTGGCTGATTCTTGGGAGGTTTTTTGTAAGTATTTGTATAATTCTTCAGTGTAGTGTTGCACAGTAGCTAGAGGAGTTATATTTTATTTGTTGTGTCATGATATTTTTTTTTTGAACCGCAGAGGGCGCAGAGTGAGAGGAAAGAAAGAGAGAGATTTTTACAATTTTTTAAATATTGAGTAACTTAATAAAGTTTATTTTAAACGCCAGGGATTGTTAAGTTGATTTGGTAACAATATTTTAGCCGTGCGATCGAATATTCTAGTAAAAAGCGTTCTCGTCACGTTCTTCGCGTACTGAGGGCGGTAAGGATAAGTGCAGTGCATTACTTTAATCGGTTTGTCGATCGCATAAACATCTTTCCATTTGTCCAAGTAATTGTAAACAGGCGACAAAGTTTTCATTTTCGGCTTGACAGATGCAATAGCAGCAGCAAAAGCACCCTGGTCTTTTAATAGTAGCACATCTTGATTGGCAACTACTATATCGAAATATTTCTTAAAAAAATTGAATAATTCCTGATTTTTACTGCTGTTTGTAAAGGCGATAAATCCGCCATTATATTGAATGCTATTTTCGTTAAGCGGCAATCCTACTGATTGCAACGTTGAGAGAATATCCTGCTTGACTCTTAATAAATTAGCCGCTTTAGCGATCGCAGGCTGCACATCTTCCGTCACCAACAAATCCACCCCATCAAGAAAATCAAACACCTCATCTATTGGCGACAGCAAACAAATATCGCAATCCATATAAATAGTCTTCTCAAACAGAGATTCCCCGTACAAAGCCAGTTTAGCTTGCCGCGACGATAAAACAGGATTTTCGTTCTCAGGTGCAGGTTTCAATATGACATTTCCAAACGCCTGAAGTAAAGGATATAAAACACGAGGAACTCTATCTATTAAAACAATAATAGGTTCGCGGTGAAACTTCCTGACAGATGCCAGAAAATGAACGCAATCTTGAAAAGAGTACAAACCGGTTAAAATCGTGATAAATCCCTTAGCTTCTAGTTTCATTAGTGCGTCCACTCCCAAAAACTCTCGCTCCAGTTATCTCGACAATTAAAAATTCCTTGCCACTCATAAAAATGCACAAAATCCTTCAGGTTAATTGCTTGACGGACATCTCTAATCATGTAAAGAGGTTTTTCGCCGTAAAAAGAAGCCCACATAGTATAACTGCTAGGCGGCCCGATAATATAGTCGCACTCAGCCAAAGCATACATATCTTCAATTAAATGACCGTTGGCAAAAAGGCAGTTAAAACGATCGAATAAACTAGAACTTTGCGGAATATTAGAGCAAATCAAAAACTTGATTTTGTTCCCTTCAAATAGTTTGACCGCTGAATTCATGACTTCTAAGTATTGCTCAGTTTTGTAAAAGTACCTCCCATTTTGGTGCTGAGCGTAATCCCCTTGACGGATGTGAACTCCGATGATAAGATCGGCGTTATTTTTTACATTCAATATCAAATTCTCTACATTAATTGTATATTGCTCTAATGGTCTAAAGTAGGATCTAATTTGGTCGGCGTACTTGCGTAACTTTGGCACATCTTCTACAAACCAGCCATCTCGAAATATCCAGCCTTGAAAACAAACAATTGAACTGTGTTTGAGTGTTTCAATATCCTGATACTTTACCCAATTAAAAGGTTTTTCTCGGGTTATTT
The DNA here is from genome assembly GCF_036700565.1 of Microcoleus pseudofavosus SVA1_A4. Taxonomy (NCBI): domain Bacteria; kingdom Bacillati; phylum Cyanobacteriota; class Cyanophyceae; order Oscillatoriales; family Microcoleaceae; genus Microcoleus; species Microcoleus pseudofavosus. Next base: position 84,962 of record NZ_JAUBPE010000006.1, on the reverse strand, counting down.
CTTGCGTTTTTAAGATATTTTTTGTGCTTAAATTGTTAATAAGTTTAAAATATTTACTTCTGATAAACTTGTTACCTGGTACGGTAAAATATGGAGGAGGATAACAGCACAAAAAGTCGCTGGCTGTGCCAACAAAGAATTCTGCATATTCCTCAAAGGCGGGATTGAGAACAGTTAAATTATTCTCGATCGCCAAAGCTATGAAATTAGCAAAAAGTAGCAGTCTGTTGCCGAGTTGTCCCGATTTGGCAGATATTATTAGCATACTCGCTTTTTTGTGAGGGTAAGGTGCGCATTGCGCACCCTACATACTAAGAGTTGTGGCGTTTTTGATGCCACTGCCAAGCATGGGAGATGATATCCTTAATATCGGGATATTCTGGAGACCAACCCAAGGTTTCGATCGCCTTTTTGCTGCTACCAACCAAACTAGGCGGGTCTCCCGGACGCCGATCGCACTCAACAGCCTTAATCTCTTTTCCCGTCACTTGGCGAGCCGTTTCTATCACCTCTTTCACCGAAAACCCGCCGCCGTTGCCCAAATTAAAGAAATCAGATTTACCGTCATTTAACAAATATTCCAATCCCAAAATGTGAGCCGACGCCAAATCGTTAACGTGAATGTAATCCCGAATGCAAGTACCGTCAGGAGTATCGTAATCCGTGCCAAAAATTGCGATCGAATCTCGTTTCCCCAAAGCAGCGAACAACACCAGCGGAATCAGGTGAGTTTCAGGATTGTGATCCTCTCCTAACAACCCGTTCGGATCTGCCCCAGCCGCGTTAAAATAGCGGAAACAAACAGACTTGAAATTGTACGCAGGGTCAAAATCCGACAAAATCCGTTCTACCATTAACTTAGTAGCACCGTAGGGATTGATCGGATTTTGCGGGTGGTCTTCTGTGAGCGGAATCTTCTCCGGTACGCCGTAAGTCGCGCAACTAGAAGAAAACACCAATTTCTTCACCCCAGCAGCGATCATCGCTTCCAAAAGGGTAATAGTGCCGATGACGTTGTTGCGGTAATATTTAGCTGGGTCGGTAACAGATTCGCCGACGTAAGCGTATGCAGAAAAGTGCATTACCGCATCAATTTTGTGGGTAGCGAACAAGTTGTCGAGAAGAGTGCGATCGTTCGTATCGCCAACTACCAACTCCACTTGCAAAACCTGGTCTACTATATCTCGGTGACCGTAAACTAAATTATCCAAAATCACCACACCGTAACCGCTGTTTTTCAGCGCTAATACCGCGTGAGAGCCAATATATCCTGCTCCGCCCGTAACCAAAATAGTTTGCTTTTCTGCACTCATTTTATTCTGCCTGTTTTTGTAGCTGCAACTGTCGATTACATTGTGAATTTACAAGTTCAATCGATAAACTTGAGGCGACCAATTTGGATATAATCAAATATCCGATTGATTTGATGTCGATCCTCCTCTGAAATTTTATCATCTGACAGGATAGCAGAAGTCAAAACTAAGTGTTCCCGGCGAGAGATTTTGCCAGATGCTACAATCCGATCGACCCTTTGAGAAATTGTTAAGTTCGATTTGTTTTGAGATGTTCGCATTTATTCGATCGCATTTATGTCAAAATAGTCAAAGCTGCTTGCAGTTCTTGACCCAAAGGTGCATACCTGAGCACAAATTAATTTGTGGAACAGCCCACATAAGGTATCAGAGTTTTACTGCCAAAGATAGATGCGCGGAGTTGATAATTCTGCACAGTGCCTTTGAATAGCGTTCTAACCAATTCAATTCTATAATAATTTTCCTAGAGAGGCAGTTTTCTATGCAGGTTTATCGGCTTCCCGTACTGTCCGACAACTATATTTTCTTGCTGCACGACCCCGATCTCCACACAGCAGCAGTCGTCGATCCAGCCGTCGCAGAGCCTGTCTTGCAGCAACTGATCTCGCTCGGAGCCGAATTAACAGCAATTTTCAACACGCACCACCACAGCGACCACGTAGGCGGCAACCAGCAACTGATCGATCGCTTTCCCCAAATAAAAGTCTACGGCGGTGCAGAAGACCGAGGCAGAATTCCCGGACAGCAAGTCTTTTTACAAGCGGGCGATCGCGTTGAATTTGCCGGCAGAACAGCCGAAATCTTCTTCGTACCCGGCCACACAAAAGCTCACATAGCCTACTATTTCCCCCCCAACAACCCAGGCGAAACCGGCGAATTGTTCTGCGGCGACACTTTATTTGCTGGAGGCTGTGGCAGACTGTTTGAAGGAACTCCAACTCAAATGGTAGCCTCCCTCGCGCAACTGCGAAACTTGCCGGACAATACAAGAGTTTGGTGCGCCCACGAATACACGCTGAAAAACCTGCAATTTGCCCTAACTGTGGATGAGGACAATTTTGATTTGCAGCAGCGCTTGGGCGAAGTCAAAGCAGCGCGCCGCCGCAATGAAGCCACGATACCATCATCGATCGGCATCGAGAAAAGCACAAACCCATTTTTGCGCCTTGATTTTCCGAGTCTTCAGTCAGTCGCCAACAGTCAAGATCCAGTGCAAACCTTCGCTCGATTGCGCGGGATGAAAGACCGATTTTGAGGAGTATTAGATTGAATTGTTACCCTGCTTAAATCAAAAGTTCCGCTGAATTATTTCCCTATATATAACTAATGAGCGCCATTGGCTTAGCCAAAATTACAACGATCGTTGTTAGAAGATGAAAAATCTAGGCAATACTGAACCTCAATCCCAAATCCACCCCTCTGTTTCAATGGATTCTAACAAAGAACTCTACCCAAATGCGCCAACGCCAACAGATGTAGGGATGGTTTTGCAATTGGCAGATGGCAGCATTCAGGGGTGCAATTCTCACGCCGAGTATCTGTTGGGGATGACAGCAGAACAGATGCAGGGCTGCTCTTCTATCAATAGTCTGTGGCAAACTGTGCGTGAAGATGGCTCGGATTTTCCCGGCGAGAAGCATCCGGCGATGGTGGCGCTGCAAACCGGGCAACCGTGCTCAAATGTCATCATGGGCTTTTATCAACCAAAGGGAGAATTGATTTGGTTGACGCTCAATTCTCAACCTTTATTTCAGGGAGATCGATCGACTCCTTATGCGGTAGTTACAACCTTTACCCACGCTAAGCCTCAGCCCGAAGCAGTCTGTAACGCGCCCGCCCAACAACTGTCAGACACTCTCGAAAGTATTTCGGACGGGTTCTTTGCTTTGGATCGAGACTGGCGATTTACCTACCTCAATTCGCAAGCGGCGCGGTGGCTCAATCGACTCCCGGAAGAGGTGATTGGCAACAGCGTTTGGGAAGAGTTTCCCGAATCTGTGGGCAGTTTGTTCGAGCAGGAATATCGCCGCGCTGCGACCTTCCAAGTTACGGTTAGTTTTGAATCTTTTTATCCGCCGCTCAATGCTTGGTATGCGGTACGAGCCTATCCGATCCCATCGGGACTTGCCGTTTATTTTCAAGATGTAACCGAGCAGAAGGCGGCGAGGGCTATTTTTATTAAACAAGCGCAAACTGTGCAGCAACAACTAGCAGAAATCGAGGCGATTTATGCTAGCGCGCCGATCGGACTTTGCTTTATCGATACCGAGTTGCGGTTTGTCCGCATCAACGATCGCCTAGCAGAAATTAACCGAGTTCCAGCGGCCGCCCATATCGGCAAAACATGGCGCGAAATCTTGCCAGAAATGGCAGATGATTTAGAGCCGCTTTACCGACAAGTTATTGAAACTAAAGTTCCTCTCAAACAGCTCGAAGTTCGCAGGACGAACTCAGCACAGCCAGAACTAGAACAGGATTGGCTGTTGAGTCTCTATCCGCTGAGGGCCGAGGACGATCGCGTTTTGGGCGTGAATGTAACGGTGCATGAAATTACCGAACGCAAAGCTACCCAAAAAGAAATTCAACGGCTCAACCAGGAACTAGAGCGGCGAGTTAACGAACTGCAATCAATCCTTGATGCTGTACCCGTCGGTATTGCGATCGCCCGCGATCCGCAGTGTCAAGTAATTCACGCTAACCGGTTTGCTCAATTGATGCTGACAGTGGGGCCGGATACCAATGTTTCTGCAACCGGAGAGCAAGCCGCAGTCCTTCCGTTTAGACGACTCAGCAACGGAAAGGAAATTCCGGGAGAAGAGCTCCCAATGCAGCGGGCTGCGGCTTCGGGCGTCGAAGTGCGAGATGTGGAAATTCAAATGGTGCGCGAGGACGGGGCGGCGTTTGATTGGTTGGTGAATGCGGTGCCGTTATTTGACGAACAGGGCGCAGTTCGCGGCTGTGTGGCGGCGTTTGTGGATATTAGCGATCGCAAACGAGCTGTTGCTGCTTTGCGCCGTTCCGAGGAACGGTATCGCACTTTGTTTGACTCCCTAGACGAAGGCTTTTGCGTCATCGAAATGCTGTTTGACGCAAACGAAAAGCCGATCGATTACCGCTTTTTGGAAGTCAATCCGGCCTTCTTGAAACAAACCGGACTCGAACAAGTTGCGGGTAAAACGGCGCGACAGATGCTTCCCGATCTCGAAGATTATTGGTTTGAGGTTTACGGCAAAGTCGCGCTGACAGGGGAGCCAGTGCGCTTGGAACACGGCTCGGAAGTCATGAACCGCTGGTTTGAGGTTTCGGCGTTCCGCACTCCTGAGCCGCACAGCCGCAAAGTCGCCGTACTTTTCAAAGAAATCAGCGATCGCAAACAGTCGGAGAATCTTTTGCAGCAACAGTCCGAGCAACTGCGGCTGTTCGTCAAACATTCGCCTGCGGGGGTGGCGATGTTTGACCGCCAGATGCGGTATATGCTGGTGAGTGACCGCTGGCTGGCAAGTTACGGGCTCGGTACTCAAAACATTGTAGGCCGATCGCACTACGACATCTTTCCGGAATTGCCCGATCGTTGGAGACAAATCCACCAGCGCTGTCTGGCGGGAGCAGTCGAAATGTCCCCTGAAGAGGCGTTTCCCCGCGCTGATGGCTCGATCGACTGGGTGCGCTGGGAAATTCACCCTTGGCGAACCAACACCAATGAGATTGGCGGGATCATAATTTTTTCCGAAGTAATCACCGAGCGCAAAAACGCTGAACTCGCGCTGCAAGCGGCCTCCCAGCAAGTCAGCAATATTCTAGAAAGTATTACCGATGCCTTTATGGTGATCGATTCACAATGGCGCTATACCTACGTTAATGCCACAGCAGAAAAACTGCTGGCTCGATCGAGAAATGACTTGTTAGGTCGATCGATCTGGGAGCTATTTCCCGCCGAGAAAGAATCCAATTCAAGGGCCTATCAAGAATTTCATCGAGTTGTTTCCGAACAAGTTTCTGTCAAGTTTGAAGAGTTCTCGCCGTCTATCCAGAGATATATAGAAGTGAGCGCCTATCCTGCGGCCGACGGACTTACGGCTTATTGGAGCGATATTAGCGATCGCAAACGCACTGAAGAAGAACTGCGGCAAAAGAATGCGATTTTGAACGTGATTAACGAGTCAGCGCCCACGCCAATTTTTGTCAAAGATCGAGAAGGACGGATTATTTATGCAAATCCAGCCACGCTGGAAATAATGGGCAAATCTGCTTCTGAAGTAATTGGTGGTCGCGATCTGGATTTATACCCAGTAGTAGAACTTGCAGTCACAGTCACGGAAAACGATCGGCGCATTATGGAATCCGGCAAAACAGAAGTCCTCGAAGAATCTCACGATGGCATTCGGACATTTCTGGTAATGAAAGCTCCCTACCGCAATCAGGCGGGAGAAGTCATCGGCCTGATTGGCATCTCCAGCGACATCACAAATCGCAAACGAGCAGAAGTCGCCATGCAAGAACAAACTAAGTTACTGCAAGTAATTATTGACAGCATTGGTGACGGTTTAATTTTGGCAAACCAACAAGGGGAGTTCGTGCTGTTTAACCGAGCCGCCGTGGCGATATTCGGTCAGCTATCGAATGAAAAATCCTGGGAGGAATGGTCGAGCACCTACGGGCTATTTTTGGCCGACAAAAAAACCCTATTTCCCGACGCTCAACTACCTCTAGCCAGAGCAATCAAAGGTGAATATGTCAATGATGTAGAGGTATTTGTCCGCCGCGAAGATGCCGCAGATCGCTGGATAAGTATCAGCGGTTATCCGGTAGTTGATATTAGCAGCGATATCACAGGCGGAGTGATTGTCTGTCGGGATATCACAGAACGCAAACAAGCTTTATCAGCGCTGCAAGAAAGCGAAGAACGATTCCGCAATATGGCTAACAACGCTCCTTTTATGGTCTGGGTAACAGATTCCACAGGCTATTGCACTTTTCTGAGCGAAAGCTGGTATGAATTCACAGGTCAAACTGAGGAAACTGGTTTGGGGTTGGGTTGGGTAAACGCGCTGCATCCAGAAGACCGAGAACAGGCCAAGAAAGCATTTTTGAGCGCCAACGAACGCCAGGAACCTTACCGCGTGGAATTTCGCGTGCAGCGCTCCGATGGCCGATATTCTTGGGCGATCGATGCGGCCGATCCCAGATTTAGCGAAAGCGGACAATTTGAGGGTTATATCGGCTCTGTAATGGACATTACAGAGCGCAAACAAGTGGAAACCGAGCGCGATATGGTTCTGCAATTAGAACAAACGGCCCGCGCGGAAGCCGAGCGGGCCAACCGGATTAAAGACGAGTTTCTGGCGGTGCTTTCTCACGAGTTGCGATCGCCCTTAAATCCGATTTTAGGCTGGTCGCAACTGCTCGTCGCCGACAAGCTGAACGCGGCTCAAAGTGCCAAGGCTTTTGAGACGATCGAGCGCAACGCGAGACTGCAATCTCAATTAATTGAAGACTTGCTTGACGTGTCTCGGATTCTGCAAGGGAAACTCAGATTGAATGTTGCTCCGGTGAATCTGGCAACCATTATTCCGTCTGCCGTGGAAACCGTGCAATTAGCAGCCCAAGCAAAAAAAATTCAAATTCAAACTATTTTAAGTCGCGATGTCGGTCAAGTTGTCGGCGATACCAGTCGCTTGCAGCAAATTGTCTGGAATTTGTTATCAAACGCGGTGAAATTCACGCCCGAAGGCGGTCGAGTTGAAGTTCGATTAGGGCAAATCGAAGGCATAGCTCAAATTCAAGTCACGGACACGGGTAAAGGTATTATTGCCGATTTTTTGCCCTATGTTTTCGACCATTTCCGACAAGAAGACGGCGCAACAACTCGCAAATTTGGCGGCTTGGGATTGGGATTGGCGATCGTCCGCCAACTGATCGAACTTCACGGCGGAACGGTGTTTGCAGAAAGCGCTGGAGAAGGTAAAGGAGCGACGTTTACGGTGAGATTACCGCTATTAAATGATGATTCTAGAAGGCAGGAGGAGGAAGAACGTCATTCGGCTGTGAGTCCCGCTCTTTCATCCTTGCCGCTAGCTGGATTGAGAATTTTGGTCGTAGATGATGAGCCTGACTCGCGAGATTTTGTCGCTTTTGTGCTTGAGGAAGCGGGTGCAGAGGTGATTTCCCTGTCATCTGGTGCTGAGGCGCTACAGTCGATCGAACAAACTGCACCGGATCTGCTCGTCAGCGACATCGGAATGCCGCAAATGGACGGATATATGCTGATCCATCGCATCCGCACTCAGCTTGCGCCCCAGTTCCGGCAGTTGTTGGCGATCGCCTTGACGGCCTATGCTGGAGAAGGGAACCAGCGCCAAGTTTTGGCAGCCGGATTTGACAAGCACTTAACTAAGCCGATCGATCCGACTGAGTTAGTTGCTACTGTAGCGCGATCGGTCTTTGACAGCGTATAGGAAGTGCAGCTTTAGACACGGCAATGCCCATCCGTTACATCCCGTACATTGCTCGTTGCCGAAGTTCCTTGCGATCGCCCCTCAAACTTCGCTATTATAAAAAGTTGCAGTTAAAACCCCACAACCAACGATCATGGCCAAGCGCGTTCAATTAGTTTTAAATAAAGATGTCAGCAAACTCGGCAAAGCTGGCGACGTAGTAGAAGTAGCCCCGGGCTACGCCCGCAACTACCTAGTACCCCAAGGCATGGGATTTAGAGCCACTCCGGGCATTCTCAAGCAAGCAGAGCGCCGCCGTGAAGAAGAAAGACTGCGCCAGCTAGAGCTCAAGCAGCAAGCTGAAGTCCGCAAAACCGCCCTCGAATCGGCCGGGCCTTTCATCATTTCCAAGCAAGTCGGCGAAGGAGACGCGATTTTTGGTACTGTTACCAACCAAGAAGTAGCAGAACTGATTTTCAACTCTACCAGTCAAGAAGTCGATCGGCGCGGCATCACCCTACCCGAAATTCGCCAAACTGGTACATACAAAGCTGAAATCAAACTTCATGCAGAAGTTATCGCCGAAGTTGATATTCAAGTTGTTCCGATGTAATTAACAGTCATCAGTCATCAGTCATCAGTTGTGCGGACTAATAACTAATAGACATCTCCAGAAAAGCAAGTTTTGAACAGGCAAGATGCCTGTTCCACAAGAATTATTGGAGATGTCTAATGACTAATGACTAATGACTAATAACTAATAACTAATGACTGCGGACTAATGACTGAGGACTATTGACTAATGAGCGATTTGATGCCGACAAATATAGAGGCAGAAGAAGCAATTTTGGGCGGGATTTTAATTGACCCCGAAGCTATTTCCCGAATTGCAGAAATTCTGCGACCGGAGTTTTTTGCCATCACCGCTCATCAAGTCATTTATCGATCGGCATTAGGCCTATTTTTACAGGGTCAACCTACCGATTTAATGACGGTAACAACTTGGCTAACCGACCGCAACCAGTTAGAGCAAGTGGGAGGATTAACCAAATTAGCACAATTAGTCGATCGCACAGTTTCAGCAGTCAACATCGACCAATATGCAGCCTTAGTTGAAGACAAATATCAGCGCCGTAAATTAATCGAAGCTGGGAACAACATAGTACAATTAGGTTACGAGACATCAGCACCCCTAGAAACAGTCTTAGACCGCGCCGAACAAGAAATTTTTAGCATAACTCAAGAACGTCCGCAACAAGATTTAGTGTCGATCGGCGAAACGCTAAACCAAACATTTCAAGACCTAGAAAATCGCAATGAAGGCCTAACACTTCCCGGTATTCCGTGCGGTTTTTACGACTTAGATGCTATGACAGGAGGCTTTCAGCGATCGGATTTAATCATCGTTGCAGCCAGGCCGGCGATGGGTAAAACCGCCTTTTGTACCAATATCGCCCACCACATCGCCGCTGGACAGCAGAAATTGCCCGTTGCCATGTTTAGCCTAGAAATGTCGAAAGAACAGCTAGTGCAGCGCATCTTGTCGAGTGAAGCCAAAATAGAAAGTAACAGGTTGCGATCGGGTAGAATCAGCCAAAACGAATGGGAACCCATCAGTGCAGCCATTGGTAACTTATCAGAACTGCCGCTATTTATTGACGATACTCCCAATATTACCGTTATGGAGATCCGATCGAAAGCGCGTCGCCTCCAAGCAGAACAAGGCGGAGTTCTAGGATTAATCTTGCTAGATTACCTGCAATTAATGGAAGGTAGCAGCGACAACCGCGTCCAAGAATTATCTCGAATTACCAGAAGTCTCAAAGGTTTAGCCCGGGAACTCAACGTGCCGATTATTGCTTTATCTCAGTTGAGTCGGGGTGTGGAAGCGAGGACAAACAAGCGGCCGATGATGTCAGATTTGAGAGAAAGCGGATCGATCGAGCAAGACGCAGATTTAGTAATTATGCTCTACCGCGATGAATACTATAACCCTGATTCGCCCGATCGCGGAATTGCCGAAGTAATTATTACCAAACACAGAAACGGCCCCACCGGCATCATCAAACTATTATTTGACGCCCAATTTACCTCCTTCCGCAATCTGGCATCTCCAAAGCGATCGTAAATCAACCAGAACATACACAAAAACCCGGTTTCTTAAAAAAAACCGGGTTTCTAAACACCGTAAAAATTTTGCGGTTAGTTACGTTGAGCGACCTAGCCAGTGATTTTCAACAATTCCACATCAAAAATCAGCGTAGCATTAGGAGGAATCACCCCGCCCGCACCGCGAGCACCGTAACCGAGTTCAGGGGGAATAATCAACTTGCGGCGGTCTCCAACTTTCATTGTACCGACACCTTCATCCCAACCCTTAATTACTTGGCCCACGCCGATTTTGAACTGAAAAGGAGAATTGCGATCGCGCGAACTATCAAATTTCGTGTCATCTTCCAAAGTGCCAGTGTAGTGCACCACAACCGTCTGGCCGGTTTTTGGAGTCGCCCCATCACCCTGCTTCAACTCAACATACTTCAGGCCAGAATCTGTGGTGATAGTTTTCTCAGTATTTTCAGTCATGTTATTGCCAGCGATAGTAGCTGGTACCTCCGGTAAAGTAGCATCAGCTACTAGCAAGCTATCTTCATTTAAAGACTGCGCCGATCGCATCTCAATCGCAGTGTCGGGTAAAAAATTATTCAATTCGGCGGCAACTGCTTGGGACCCAGAACCGCTCATTTGAGCGACTATCAAAAACACAAAGCAAACCAGCATTACCCCCAAGCTGACTAGAACTCCTCGCAAAATTAATCCTCCTGATACTTTTAACCGCGATATCTCAGATATCTAAGACACCTCTTACAACAAGAACTACCAAATTTTATCTGAACTTTTAAGCCAAAATATGGCTTGTTCCAGTTAATTTTCAAGGCAAAAGAAAGAAAGAAGTCAGAATGTTTGTAATTTTACCTTCTGCCTTCTACATAAGTGCCTTTTCGAGCATAAGTGCCTTCGGGTGACAATTTTATCACAAGATAGCAGCGAAGTGGTTCGCCGATCGCACTCAGCGCCAGTTGCGATTTTCTAGATCCCGCATCTGACGTTCGAGACGATCGAGCCTGCCGCGCAACTCATCCATTTCGGACTGTCGGGGAACTCCCATATCTTGCAGCATATTCCGCAGTTGCCGCTGCAACTGCGTATCCCAATTGCCCTGCTCCGATTTAAGCTGTTCCGTCATGTCATCGACAAAGGTTTTGGCTTGCTCGGGATTGATTTTGCCATCTTTGACCCATTGCTCGCTAGCTTCCTGCAATTTCTCGGCTACCAGAGAGGTAGTACCAATGCCCAGCATTACCAGTTGTTTGAGTAAGTTGCTATTGTTATCCATAGATTTTTCCGGTTGTTTGCCCCGTAATACCCGATCGGCTCAGGTCGGCTGCTGTCGCTGCGAAACCATCTGTAAACTTAAAGTTACATCAGCGCTGACCTACCTTTCTATTTTGGAGCATCCAGCCGCCTGATGGCGAGTTCGATCGCGCCAATCAGCGTTCGGAAAACCCGCTAATGAGCCCACCGACAACATTACCCCATCACTAGCTTTCGTCAATGCCTGATTGCCCCCGCTGTCACCAACCTGTAGACGCCCGAGCGATCGCCTGCCCGCACTGCCGAACCTCTCTCAAGGCTTTCGGTCATCCGGGCATCCCCCTTTATCGATCGCCATCCGCAGAATTTCTGTGCACTACCTGTATTTACCACGAAGACGACACCTGCAACTACCCGCAGCGTCCCAAAGCCAAAGAATGCACCCTTTATCACGACAAAGCCGAGCCGCTTGTGCCGCAGAAGAGCCGTTACATCAGCGGCGGCTGGCCGCAATCAATCAAAAATTGGTGTCAGCGCCATCTCGTTTGGTTGGTTTTATTGGGTTTAATTGTTATTAGCATTGCCCTGTCCATTTAAGCCAATAGCACAAAGCATACAATAGACACATCTGCCTTCGGAAGCAGTTAAAAATAAAATGACCGAAATAAACTAAGTTGGTCGCAAGCCCGGATTCATATGTGGATTCAATTCTTCAATTCTTCAATCCAAAATCTAAAATCTAAAATCTAAAATCCCATGACTTCTACAACCATCGAAGATTTACCAAAACCCTTTCCCGATCACACGCAATTACCAGAGGAAGATGGAACCTTTGTGAAAAACTTTCAAGAACATCCTCAGAGCATAATTTTAACAGATTCGATCGGGCCAATTTTGGAGCAGCGGCATCCCGATGGATTGTATGCGATCGGTCAAGACTGCGGCATCTACTGGCGAGAAACCGAACCCGCAGAAAAAGGAGCAGAAGCCCCTGACTGGTTCTACGTTCCCGATGTACCGCCGAAAATAGACGGTCAATATCGCCGTTCTTATGTGCTGTGGCGAGAGCATTTAGCTCCGTTAATTGTCCTCGAATTTGCCTCCGGCGACGGCTCTGAAGAAAGAGACCGAACTCCTCTTTACAATAACGATGGGGAAGTGCAAAAACCTGGCAAGTTCTGGGTTTACGAGCGCATCATGCGCGTACATTTTTACGGGATTTTTGAGATCCAAACTAACAAGTTAGAGGTTTACCAGTTTGCCAATGGTGACTATCAAAAAACGACTCCCAACGAGCGCGGGCATTATCCTATTCCTCCTTTAGGGATAGAGCTAGGATTGTGGGAAGGAAGTTATCAAAATCAAACGCAAATTTGGTTGCGGTGGTGGGATTCGGAGGGGAATTTGCTGCTAATTGGTTCGGAGCGAGCCCAAATAGAAAAACAGCGGGCCGAACAAGCTGAGACTCAGTTAGAGCAAGTAGAGTCTGAGTTAGAACAAGCTGAGACTCAGCTTGCTTTAGTTGAGTCTCAACTGGAACGGGAACGGCTGGAAAAAGAGCGATTGCTCGATCGACTCCGAGCCGCCGGAATTGACACTGACAATGTATAACAAACGAGTAGCCATGTATGCTACTATAATTAGCATGAAAACTCTGAAGTTCAAGCTTTACAATCACAAGCGGAATAGATACCTCAAGCGGTCAATTAATGCTGCCGGGGTAATCTACAACCATTGCATTGCCCTCCATCGTCGGTACTATCGGATGTATGGCAACCACTTGAATTGTGCTCAGCTTCAGAGTCATATTGCCAAATTGCGAAAACGTAACCCGTTCTGGCAGAACGTAGGTTCTCAAGCAGTTCAAGATATCTGCCAACGCATTGAAAAGGCATATCAACTGTTTTTCAAGCATCAGAAAAAAGGAGTCTCGCCCCCCGGGTTCAAAAAGGTCAAGAAATACAAGTCATTCACCCTGAAGCAAGCCGGATCTAAGTTTCTCGGTGGCAACCGGGTCAAAATTGGCAATCGCGTGTATCAGTATTGGAATTCTAGAGAGATTGAGGGAAAGGTCAAAACCTTAACCATTAAGCGAACCGCATTAGGCGAGTTGTTGATGATTGTGGTTGTTGGCGATGTAAGCGAACCTGAAGCCAAATTCAAGACGGGTAAAATCGCGGGTTTTGACTTTGGTTTGAAAACATTTCTCACTATCTCGGATGGAACAAAAATCGAATCCCCGCAATTTTTGAAGCAATCCATTAACGCCATTAAAACTGCAAGTCGTCAGCATTCTCAGAAACGGAAAGGGTCGGCAAACCGAGAACGTGCTAGAAAAAACCTGGTTCGCCAGTATGAGGACGTGGCAAATCGCCGCTGTGATTGGTTCTGGAAAATGGCACATGAATTGACAGACCAATTTGATGTGTTGTGCTTCGAGACACTGAATCTCAAAGGGATGCAGCGTCTTTGGGGTCGCCAAATCTCAGACCTGGCATTGGGTGAATTTCTGCAAATTCTTGAATGGGTTGCCCACAAGAAAGGCAAACAAGTTGTTTTCATCTCGCGGTGGTATCCGTCGAGTAAGACTTGCTCTCATTGCGGTCATGTTCTGGAAAGCCTAGATTTGTCAGTTAGAGAGTGGCGTTGCCCGTCCTGTCAATCTATTAATGGACGGGATGAAAATGCCGCCAAGAACATTCAAGCTGTTGGGGCATCAACGGTTAGGTTAGGCGATGTCAGACAGGCTATGCCTGCAATTGCTGTTTGACCCTAGAATGCCCGTGCGTTTAAGCCGGAGAGTATGTCAATAGATTTTTGGGCGAGGCCGGTTGCTTCATCTGAACAAAGCAACCCATAGCACTGAGCATAGCCGCATTGTGTCGCAGCCGTCAATGGATTTTAGATTTTAAATTTTAGATTTTAGATTGAAGAATTGGACAATTGAAGAAAGCGACCTCACGGATGAATCCAGGAGCTTGTACCCTGGCGGATCGAGGTCAATCAATTTTAGTTAACTAAGATAAATTAAGAATTTTGGCATGAGTTATGTATTCGGTATAGACGGCGGCGGAACTAAGACTATTTGTCTGTTAATGGACGAAAACAAGCTTGTTTTGGGACGCGGCGAAGCAGGCCCATCAAATTATCAAACCTTGGGAATTGAGAAGGCTAAACAATCGATTCAATTGGCGATCGAACAAGCAATTGTATCCGCTAACATCAAAGTCGATCGCCATCTGAACATAGAAGCAATTTGTCTGGGATTAGCAGGCGTCGGGCGTCCCAAAGATATTGAAATCGTGCAGTTTTTCGTGCAGAATTTGCAGTTAACTCATAATTTACCAATTAGCCAATTATGGCAGCCTAAAAATATCGTAGTTTGCAGCGACTGCGCGATCGCCCTTGTTGGCGGCACGGGCCATTCTTCAGGGATTGCGGTGATTTCAGGAACCGGTTCGATTGTTTTCGGGCAAAACCGTCAAGGGGAAACTAAACGAGTCGGCGGTTGGGGATATATTTTAGGTGATGAAGGCAGCGGATATGACATCGCAATTCGGGGTTTGCAAGCTGCTTTGAAATTCTACGATGGACGCGGAAACTATACCATACTTGCAGAAAAGTTTCAAGTACATTTAGGTCTAAAAAACCTTGAGGAATTGGTAGAAGTTGTTTATCGGCGGGGTTGGGGTGTGAAAGAAATTGCAGCTTTAGCGCTGATTGTCGATCGCGCTGCCGCAGAGGGCGATCGCGTTGCTGATGACATTATTAATAGTGCTGTGGCAGAATTTATCTGGGCCACGAAAACAGCTATTTCAGGGTTATTTAACCAAACAGAAGACTTTGAAATTGTGACGATCGGAGGTGTATGGGGTGGCGAGGCAAATTGCCGGGGTCGGTTTGAAACTGCAATAAGTGCGATCGCCCCGAAAGCCAAGGTAATTTCGCCCCGATACGAACCAGCTTTCGGTGCTGGATTGTTAGCCTTAAACGCTCTCAACAGTTAATTTTTGGCTGATGGCTGTTGACTATCTTCCTTATCTTCCCGATCGCCCTAGTCTTAAGGATTTTCTAGATTGTGCCAAATTTTAAAATTCTTGATTATCTACCTTATCTTCCTAACTTGCTGTATTCCAGCCTGCCATAATTAAAACATCAAATGAATGCGCAACCAAAAACAAGTTTAGCAGCAGTCAGTTCCTAAGTAAAGAAAAACCGAACCAAGGAGACAAATTATATGATTACTTCTCAAAAATGGCGTTCAGCAACAGCAGCAATCCTCGCACTGGGCATTACAGTTGCAACCAGCGCGCCGCTGGTGGTAGCTACTCCCGCAGAAGCTCAACAAAGAATTTCACAATTTGATAGCGTCCGAATTCCCTCGGGCAGTGTCATTCCAGTTAGTTATGAAAAAAACAAAATAGTTGTCACCCCCGAAGAAACTGCACCTTTAACTTTAACAGTAGCGCGAGACATCCGCACAGCTCAAGGAAGAGTATTAATCCCCGCAGGCAGTCAAATTGTCGGGGAATTGCGACCTGTCAGAAGGGGCAATCAAAGGGGTACTCAATTTGTTGCCACAGAGTTAATTGTCAGCCGCCGCCAACGCTATCGGATTGACGGAAATTCGGGAATTATTACCAGAACCGAAAGAGTTCAAAAAGGTGCTGGCACAGGTTCATTAGCGCAAGGTGCAGCATTGGGTGCAGCAGCAGCAGCAGCCCTAGCAGGCATTACCGGCGACAAAGCGATCGCCACTGAAGAAGTATTGGGCGGCGCTGGGATCGGCGCTTTAGCTGGAGTATTGTTGGGGCGGCGCAGCGTTGACGTGATCGTGATTCGCCCGGAACAAGATTTGGCGGTGAGATTGCGATCGGACATCGTGCTGCGCTAATATTGGAATCTTCCGATTAATTATTTGCAGTAAAACATTGTCGATCGCTAACTTGTGGTCTCCCGATAATTGGCTAGGCATACTGTTAAGGTTGTGCCTAGCCATGTTTGTTGGGGGAATTATTGGATGGGAACGCCAACTGCGGCACAAACCAGCAGGTTTGAGAACTCATATGCTAGTAAGTATGGGTTCTGCACTATTTATTTTAATACCGCTGGCGATCGGTAAAAATGGAAACGAACGAGATGCTGTAGAGCGCGTAATTCAAGGCATTGCTGCAGGCGTTGGGTTTTTGGGAGGCGGAGAAATCCTGCGGGGAAGTCAGGAGGAAATAGGCAAAGCTGAAGTTCACGGGCTTACATCTGCTGCTGCTATTTGGGTGTCAGCAGCTTTAGGAACTGCAGCAGGATGCGGGTTGTGGCAACTGGCATTAATTGGCGCTTTAATGTCGCTGTTTGTTCTGAGACTAATTAAAGAATTAGAGCGTCGGAGTCGGAAATAGTCTCAGTCCTTCAACTTGATTGGTAGGGTGAGCATTTTAAGCCCGCCTCAAGGTGATAATACCAATTATGAAAAGTCTTGCGACCTATAGATTGTAGGCGAGCATCTTTAGGGACTTAGACCTTGCCGTGTCCGGTGTGGGGAGCTGCGGTTTTCAATAATTGGTATAAGATCGAGGATTATAGCAAATTTTTTTTAATTGGTATTAATACCAATTAAAAAAAGTCTTAGTCCATTGATTTTCTTATTATACAGCAGATTCCACGTTTATAAAGTACACCTCGGATCGATCGAGCCCCGTAGGGACTTACCCTGGGCCGTGTCTAAAGCTGCACTTCCTAAACCTGGGATACGCTGTAAATTATCGTTCATTCGCTCTGACCCCCGGCCGGACACGGCAGTGCCGTTTCCCTACAGACGATAGCTGATAATTTCACGAGTAGCACTAATTTTCCGAAGTAGTATAACTAAAGTTTTTAAATCTGAGTTAATGTCAATTAATACCTATCTGGAGCATCTTTTTCGGAAATTAAAAAGCATTTTTTAGGAGTGCGAGCGAGACGCTTGCAGCCTATAAATTATCTCGCGCTTGATGCTCCCTACCGCTGAAACTCAAATATCAATAATTTTATAATTAATTAGTACATACAATTAGGAAAAATCAAATTATTATCTAAGTCTGTTTTCTGGCATAGAAGTTAATATCTCTCCAGCCCGAGGACTGAAGAAAGCTCATTAATTTTGTTCGTAAAGTTTGGGTAAATTGATCGATTCCAAAGACTCATGTCTGACGCGACCCGCCATTGCAGCTAACTGCAAGCTCATAAAAGCATTCAAATCTTCCAGATCGCAATTTGCGGAGGCAAAAATCTGCTGCATTTGATTTTCGGCTTCCACACTTAGATATCCAGCGACAATAGCTTGTTGTACAACTTCACGAATCAGCACGATAGAAAGGTTCCTTACTAAATTGGAATGTGTTAAAAGCCAACTAATTACTAACAGGAAGTTTTAGAGGCTGTCTCGCCAAACATTTCAAATTGTTTCAGCTCGCGAGACTCTTGTTTCACTCCTCCGGACATAGCTGCTAGTTGCAGAGCCATAAAAGCATTTAAGTCTTCCAGCTCATACTTGGTAGTAGTTAACATCCGCCGCAGTTGATTTTCGGCTTCAATAGTGAGATAGCCTAGGGTCAGAGCTTGTTGGGCGAGGTCGCGAATCAGTACCATAACACTTCTGGGTTTTATTGTTTGAGTAGCCTCAGTATCAACCGTTTTAACTGACTCCGCAGTGACGGCTATTGCTCAATTTGTGTGACATTTTTAGGGGTCGGTCGTGACAACCGGGCTCTCCGTGTGTGACTAAGTATTTGCACGGGTGTGACGGCGATCGCGCGGGGGATGGGAGAGAATGAGTGGGTGAGGGGGGGAGTGGGGGAGTGGGGGAGTGGGAGAGTGGGAGAGTGGGAGAGTGGGAGAGTGGGAGAGTGGGAGAGTTGGAAAATCTTCCTTCAACATCTGACTAATGACTAATGACTAATGACTAATGACTAATGACTAATGACTACCGCCTTCTACCTTCAGAAGACGCTCACCGTCTATAATCAGCAAGTTAAATATTTACGGCAAGACCTATGGAAGCAGCACATAACGATTTGCTACAACAAATAGCCCGACTATCGGAAACTTATGGTAATTTAGCCGATCGCCTCTCCCAAGCAGCCAAACAACTGCAAGACTCCGGCCTTCCTCCCTCCGACAGCTTGCTGCAAGAAGTCGCCGCCTACAGCCGCAACTTTGCCACAGTCCAAAAACAAGCTCTCGAACTCAACAAATCCGCGATCGCGCCAGGGGAAATTGCTTCCCTCAAAGACATTCAAAACTTAGTCCAGACAGCAGCAGCTTCCCAAGGTAAAGCAGAAATTCGCGACGCAGCCTTGAAAGTGCTCGATCGAGTATTGGCGATCGCCCACCGCGAACAAAGCGACTTCGCGCCCTTACAATCAGTTCATGCCAAAGCCCGCGAACTGCACCGCGCGATTTCCGAATCTACCCCGACTCAACTGCATTCCGACGCAGAATCCTTAGTTAGCGGCAAACACCCAGTTTCAGCAGTGCTGGCCTTGGTGGAACAGCAAGACAAATTAGACGACGAACAGTGGGTCATCCTCGAAGAAACAGTCAGCGCCGCTTTTGGCAAACAAATCGCCGTCGCCATTTCCAGAGGCAAATTAACCATTGCTGAGATGGTAAAAGCAGCACCTGCTAAAGTCGAACCCGCATTGAAAGCAGCGCCAGAACCAAAAATCAGCGCCCAACCCTTACCCGAAGTGATTATCATTCCGTCGGGAAATGTCGCGCCGAAACAAGTTGCAGTTGCGCCGCAGATCCAGATTTTGGAATCCCCCGCACCTTCGGCCCCCATGCACGAGGTGATTATCGTTCCCAGCGTCGAAGTACCTCAGTCCCTCCAAACAACCGGCTCCGGGAACATTGTTTTTGGGGCGCCTCGGAGCACTCAACAAGTGCCAGTAGAGGGCACTTTGGGAATCAAAGTCTTGGCGCACATTCAGGGAATTGGCGATCGAACTTTCGGTGCTCAAGAATACGCGGGTACTAAAGCTCAAGGGCGCCGCGTCGAAGGATTTGCGATTAATATCGATCCTCCAATTCCCGGCTTAAATGTCGAGTACATGGCTCACGTCGAAAGTGTTGGCGATACTCCTTGGCTCAGCGAAGGAGAATTGGCAGGTTTTCGGGGTCAAGCGAAACGAATTGAAGGATTTGCAGTGCGGTTGAGCGGGCCGCAAGCTGATAAGTACGACGTATTTTATACGGCTCACATTCAGAATATCGGCGACACCGACGTGTCCTCCAACGGCGAATATTGCGGCACTCGCGGCAAAGCCTTGAGGATCGAGGGCATCAAAGTTTGGATCGCGCCGTCTGCGAATTCCCAACCAGCGGCGCCTGTGGGTTTAAAAGTGTTGGCGCACATTCAAGGAATTGGCGATCGAACTTTTAGCGATCGAGAATATGCCGGCACACGCGCTCAAGGCCGCCGCGTGGAAGGATTTCAAATTAAAATAGAGCCTCCCGTTGCCGGTTTAAATTTGCAGTACATGGCTCACGTTGAAGGAGTTGGCGACACTGCTTGGATCGAAGAAGGGGAGTTAGCTGGATTCCGGGGCAAAGCCAAGCGGATTGAGGGATTTGCAGTGCGGCTGACTGGATCGGAAGCTGATAAATACGATGTATTTTATACGGCTCACATCCAGAATGTCGGTGATACTCCTGTTACTGCTAACGGTCAATACTGCGGCACTCGCGGCAAAGGTTTGAGGGTTGAAGGGGTGACAGTTTGGGTTCAGGCTAAGGCATAAAAATAGATAGTGAATGGAAAATTTTAAATTGCATTTTCCATTCATTTTGTAGGGTGCGTCAGCCAGGATGATTTTCGATACAAATTAACAATCTCCCAACTGATATTGTTTCCGGTGGCATCGGAATTAATATTACCGACAGCGGTAGGCGCGTGCGGAGTAGAACCACGTCTGACACGGCGCCGTGCCGTTTCCCTACAATTAATCGGACGATTGTTACATCTCTCGTGCTACGATTATTTTGCGGTAGGGAAACGGCATTGCCGTGTCCTCTGCGGCTATCATTCCGGTGCAACCGGGATTGATATGACGCACCAGCCAATAAACGGTGCGTCAGAACGATACTTTATACTTTCTGTGGTTATTCAGAATCATAAAATTGACAGCAATATGTCTCTTTGACCATTTCAGCTTGAATTTTTTTGTTGATTTCGGAGCGATTCAGTTCCCAGTTGCGGATGGTATGCACGATATCGAATCCAGCCCAAATTAACATTCCGAGGACGATCGCACCAATCAAATATCCCATAGCTTTCTTTAAAGGTTGAGGTTGGCTGTAGCTAATCTAGCGCAGCGATTGCCAGCAGACAGGATGCAAATCATTGCTGTTGAGCGCGGATGTCAGCCTGTTATAGCAGATGTTGAAGGCTTTAGTTATTCTTGAGAGAAGAAAGTCGATCGCCAACAGAATATTAAGCAATTTTAATATTTACAGGCTGTGGAATTACACGGTTGGTGAACGGGAAATGCTCTTTGGGCGCACTACCCGTAAAATGTATCATAAATACTTTACAGGGCGGTAGAGTTTGAGTTAACATCGGCTGAGCCGATAAAATATTACAGCCAAAAACAAAATATTACGATCGGATGCACGCGATCGATTATTTTAGCGTGCTTGGGGATGAATAGTTACTTAAAAAAGCCTTAAAAATCCCGCTACAGTTGCTCAAAACTCTTTCCCTCAATACTTACATATAAATATGTCATTGCCAGCAGACGATCGCCCGCAGTCCGCAACCACTGATAGTGAATCTTCCTATCGACTTTCACCGATACAGCAGGGGATGTTGTTCGACAGCCTTTCGGGCCAACAATCAGGGATAGATATCGAACAAGCGATCTGTAGCATCCGGGAAAATTTGAATGTTTCAGCTTTCCTCAAAGCTTGGCAGCAAATAGTGCAGCGGCATCCAATCTTGAGAACGAGTTTTTGTTGGTCAGGTGAAGAAGTTCCGCTGCAAACATTACACCAACAAGTTGAACTGCCAAGCGTTGAACGAGACTGGCGAAATTTGTCGGAAGGCGATCGCGCAAACCAACTCGAAACCTATTTGCAAGCAGATCGCCTGCAAGGCTTCGATCTCACTCAACCCCCGCTGATGCGTTTGGCTTTGTTCCGAGTTGCGGAAACCGAGTACAAACTCATCTGGACTTATCACCACATTTTGCTTGACAGTACCTCGGCAATAACTGTTTTGCAAGAAGTTTTTACCTTGTACGAATCCCTGTGTGCCGATCGACCATTAGAATTACAACCGCCCCGTCGCGATCGAGATTGCATCGAGTCGAGGCAGCAGCCAGACATCTCGAAAGCAGAAACATTCTGGAAACAATACTTAAGCGGTTTCAGCGCTCCTACCCCTCTGGTTGGGGATGTTTTAAGGGCAGGCAAGATGCCCGCCCCACCAGGAAATTCATCAGTTGTGGAACAGGCATCTGGCCTGTTCGTGACACCAACAGAAAATTTATCAGCAGAACCAGAAATCCGGCTTTCTAGCACCGTAACCGCAGCCTTAAACTCCCTAATTCAAGAACAGCAACTAACCCTAAATACCCTGCTGCAAGGAGCGTGGGCTTTACTTTTGAGCCGCTGTTCCGGTTCTGAAGATGTAGTATTTGGAACTATTTGCAACAGCCGATCGCAGAATCTAGAAAACGCAGAATCAGCGGTAGGATTATTCATAAATACTTTGCCGTTTCGGGTAATTGTATCTCCCGATTTACCAGCGATCGACTGGCTCAAACAACTGCAAACTCAGTGGACGGCCTTTCAAGAATACGGGAACGTGCCGCTGGCAAAAACTCAAGAATGGAGCGAGATTTCCCGGGGCACAGCTTTATTTGAAAGCCTGCTAGTAGTTGAAAAATCTCACATTAACTCTGCCTTGCAAGCTTTGGGCGGCAACTGGCAAAACCGAGAGTTTCAGCTTTTAGAACAGACAAGTTTTCCCCTAACAGTTTACGCATATGGGGGAACCGAACTGCTGCTAAAAATTGCGGGCGATCGCCAGCGGTTCGATCCGATCGCCATTACCCGAATGTTGGGACACCTGCAAACTTTGCTAGAAAGTATAGCCGCGAATCCCCAGCAGAAAATCAGCAAATTGTCAATGCTGACAGCAGCCGAACTTGCTCAGTTGCACGAGTGGAATCAAACTCAAGCAAATTATCCGCAAGACAAATGCGTTCACCAATTATTTGAAGCACAAGTCGAGCGATCGCCCGATGCCATTGCCGCCGTTTTTTCCCAAAATTCCCAACAGCAACTCACCTACCTGGAACTCAATTCCAAAGCCAATCAACTAGCCCATTACTTGCAGCAATTAGGCGTCGGGCCCGATGTTTTAGTAGCTATTTGCATGGAACGTTCCTTAGAAATTGCGATCGCCGTTTTAGGCGTTCTCAAAGCAGGCGCAGCTTACGTTCCCCTCGATCCGGCCTACCCCCAAGAACGGCTGACCTTCATGTTAGCCGACACCCAAGCTCCCGTTATTCTCACTCAATCTCACTTAGTATCGGGGTTGCCCGCACATCAAGCCCGCGCCGTTTGCTTGGACGCAGACTGGGAAACAATCAGCAGTCACAGCACCGAAAACCCAGCTAGCAGCGTCTCTCCCCAAAATTTAACTTATACAATATATACATCAGGTTCCACAGGCAAACCCAAAGGAGTTCCCCTCCCGCACCGCGCCCTAGTCAACCTAATTGCGTGGCAACTGCAAAACTCCAGCCTTGAAGGCGCAGCCAAAACCCTGCAATTTGCATCTCTCAGCTTCGATGTCTCGTTTCAAGAACTGTTCTGTACTTGGTGTGCCGGCGGCACCCTCGTTTTCATCACAGAAGAAATCCGGCGAGATGCCCAGAGTTTGTTGCAGCTAATCGACAAAGAAAAGATTCAAAGACTATTTCTCCCTTTCATCGCCCTGCAACACTTAGCCGAAGCCGCCGATACCTATCAGCTAGTACCCAAATCGCTGCGCGAAGTAGTCACCGCCGGCGAACAGTTGCAAGTCAACCGTTACATAGCCAATTTCTTTCAGCAGCTAGAAAATTGTACCCTGCACAATCAATACGGCCCCTCCGAGAGCCACGTTGTAACAGCTTATACCCTCGCAGGCCCGCCCGGAGATTGGCCCGCACTGCCTCCGATCGGCCGCCCTATTGCCAACACGGAGATATATTTGTTACAAACAGATGGTGAGCCTATACCTTTAGGAGTAGCGGGAGAACTATACATCGGGGGTATCTGTTTGGCCCGGGGCTATCTCAACCGCCCGGACTTGACTGCTGAAAAATTTATTCCTAATCCTTTTAAACACAATGAAATAAGCGCGATCGAGGATGAGGAAGAGCGCCTTTACAAAACAGGAGATTTAGCTCGCTACCTGCCCGACGGTAACATCGAGTACATCGGGCGGATTGACGGCCAAGTCAAAATTCGCGGCTTCCGCATAGAGTTGGGAGAAATCGAAACGGCACTAGCAAACCATCGGGCGGTTAAACAAGCTGTGGTGCTGGCGCGGGAAGACGCACCGGGGGACAAACGACTGGTTGCATACATAGTTGCGAATCCAGAGGAGGAATTGGCAATAGCCGACCTCCGCCTTTACCTGCAAGGGCAACTCCCCGATTACATGGTGCCTGCGGTGTTTGTGAATGTTGAGGCGATGCCGAAGACGCCCAGCGGGAAAATCGACCGCCGCGCCCTGCCGGCACCGGACTCGCAGCGACAAGAACTGTCGCAGAGTTACGCTGCACCGCAAAGCGAGTTGGAGCTTTTGCTGGCGGGTGTTTGGTCTAAGCTGCTGAAGCTCGATCGCGTCGGCATTCACGACAATTTCTTCGAGATTGGAGGCAATTCTTTGATGACGCTGCAAGTTGCAGTCCAAGTTCGGACTCTGTTAGGTAAAGATTTGCCGGTTGTCAAATTGTTCCAACACCCGACGATCGCCCAATTGGCAAATTATTTAAATCAGGGACAGACTGCAAGCCCATCTAACAACAAATTTCAAGACAGGGCCGATCGGCAAAAAGCTGCTTTTAAACGGCAAAAGCAATCTACCAAAAAACCCTAACTTATGACAAATTCGCAGGAAAACTCAGAACTTGACGGCATTGCGATTATTGGCATGGCGGGCCGATTTCCCGGTGCTGCCAGTGTCGGTGAATTATGGCAGAATTTGTGCGGCGGAGTGGAGTCTACAACGTTGTTCGGCGACGCAGAACTAGACCCCAGTATTGACCCCAATCTCAGACAAAATCCCAATTACGTCAAAGCTAGAGGAATTATTGACGGTGCCGATCGCTTTGACGCAGCATTTTTCGGCGTGAGTCCCCGCGAAGCCGAAATTACCGACCCGCAGCAGCGCATTTTTTTAGAAATAGCTTGGGCCGCCCTAGAAAATGCAGGCTGCGATCCCAATACCTTCAACGGCTCGATCGGAGTTTACGCCGGCACGGGCAACAATACTTATTTTCCCAACAACATCGCCGGACGATCGGATGTAATTTCCCGCGCGGGCGAGTTTCAGGTGATGGTAGGGAATGAAAAAGACTACATTGCTACCCGCACCTCCTACAAGCTGAATCTCAAGGGGCCGAGCGTCAGCGTGCATACCGCTTGCTCTACATCATTAGTTGCAGTTTGTCAAGCTTTTTATGCTTTGATGAGCTACCAGTGCGATCTAGCCCTGGCCGGCGGGATATCAATTACGGTGCCCCAAAATAGCGGTTATTTGTATCAAGAAGGGGGGATGTTCTCCAGCGACGGACACTGCAAACCTTTCGACGCCAAGGCTGAAGGAACCGTGTTCGGCAACGCTGCCGGGGCTGTGGTACTCAAGCGTTTGGAAGAAGCGATCGCCGACAGAGATACAATCTATGCCGTAATTCGCGGAGTCGGCTTGAATAACGACGGGGCAGCCAAAGTCAGCTTTGCGGCACCCAGCGTAGACGGCCAAGCAGACGCGATCGCGATGGCGCACGCGATGGCAGGCGTCGATCCCGAAACGATATCCTACGTCGAAACCCACGGCACGGCAACCCCACTGGGCGATCCGATCGAAATAGAAGCGCTAACTCAGGCTTTTTCACGCGAAACCGCAGCCAAACAATTTTGCGCGATCGGCTCCATCAAAAGCAACTTCGGACACACAATCGCCGCGGCGGGAGTCACAGGGCTGATCAAAACAGCTTTAGCCCTCAAACACCGGCAAATACCCGCCACTCTCCACTTCGAGCAACCGAATCCAGCCATTGATTTTGCCAACAGCCCCTTCTACGTCAACGCCGAACTTTCTGAATGGAAAGCCGGCAAAACGCCCAGAAGAGCGGGTGTCAGTTCGTTTGGCGTCGGCGGCACCAACGCTCACGTTGTCCTCGAAGAAGCGCCCGCGCTGGAACCGTCAAGTCCTTCTCGCCCGCGGCAGTTGCTGCTGCTGTCGGCGAAAACTCCATCTGCTTTGGACGCAGCTACCGCAAATTTGCGATCGCACCTCGCCCAAAACCCGGAGATCGATCTCGCCGATGCTGCTTACACCCTGCAAATCGGGCGGCAAGCCTTCAATTACCGCCGTTTTGCCGTTTGCAGCGATCGCGCCGATGCCGTGCAGTTACTCGAATCCCTGCCACCGCTGCGTACAGCAACCCGCTGCACCGAATCGAGAAATCCGGCAGTAATCTTCATGTTTCCGGGACAAGGGTCGCAATACGTCAATATGGGCTTGAATTTGTACGAATCCGAGCCTTTATTCCGCGAAACAGTCGATCGCTGCGCCGAAATTTTGCAGCCGCACCTCGGCCGAGATTTGCGGAAAGTCCTGTATCCCGGCAGCGATGAAGCGACAGCCGCCGAATCGCTGCGCCAAACTTTCTTGACTCAGCCTGCGATATTTACCGTAGAATACGCGCTTTCCAAGCTGTGGCAGAGTTGGGGCGTCACTCCCCAAGGTGCGATCGGACACAGCATCGGCGAATTTGTAGCTGCAACGATTGCAGGCGTGTTTTCCCTGGAAGATGCCTTGATGCTGGTGGCAGCGAGAGGGCGCTTGATGCAAGATTTGCCTGGGGGTTCGATGCTGTCGGTGCGCTTACCGGCTGCCGAGGTAGAAGGGCGCTTGAGTGGAGATTTGGCAGTGGCTGCGGTGAATGCGCCGGATTTATGCGTTGTTTCCGGGCCGACGGAGGCGATCGCACTTTTTCAGCAGCAACTAGAAAGCGAAAGCGTTGTCTGCAAACAACTGCACACTTCCCACGCTTTTCATTCGCCGATGGTAGATTCGATCGTCGAACCTTTCGCCGAATATGTCAAAAAAGTGCAGTTGTCAGCGCCAACTATCCCCTTTGTTTCGACTGTAACTGCTAGTTGGATAACAGCGGAACAAGCAACAGATCCGATGTATTGGGCGCGGCATTTGCGGGCGACAGTGCGTTTTGCTGACGGGATAAAAGAGCTTTGGCAAGATCCGAACCGGATACTTTTGGAAGTCGGGCCGAGAACAACTGCTGCTACTTTAGCTCGCAAACAAGCCAAAAATTTGAAAAAACAAGTTGCCATTTCTTCCCTCAGCGACAGCCCTGAAAATCAAACTGAATGGGCGGCTTTGTTGAGTGCAGCCGGACAGCTTTGGCTTTGCGGAGTATCGATCGACTGGCAGAGCTTTTATCAAGAGGAAACGCGCGATCGCCTTCCCTTGCCGACTTATCCGTTCGAGAGCAAACGCTTCTGGATCGAACCAAAAGTGTCAGAGGGGGAGAGTGGGAGAGGGGGAGATGGGGAGAGTGGGAGAGTGGGAGAGTGGGAGAATTCCCAATTCCCGATGCCCGATTCCCAATTGCCCATTCCCAATTCCCAACAATCAACAGTCAACAGTCAACAGTCAACAGTCAACAATCAATTACCGATGCCAAATTCACAGATTGAAACCAAACAAGCAGCGCGAAAATACAGACTTATCCCTGTAATTAAAAACATCCTAGAAGAAACTTCTGGCGAGGATTTAGGCAGTGTTGATGAGGACTTGACTTTCCTAGAAATGGGTTTAGATTCTCTATCTTTAACTCAAGTAGCGCTGAATTTGCAAAAAGAATTTAGCATCAAAATTACCTTTCGCCAGCTATTAGAAACTTTCCCCACTCTCGGCACTTTATCTGAATTTATCGATGGTGCTCTGCCGCCGGAGGTTTTGCCTGCAACTCCTGCCGTCCAACAAGCCGCGCCCGTAACAGCACCCGCACCGGCGATCGCACCGACAGCAGCACCTCCTGCGCCTGCGCCCATTGCCACTCCCGTTGCAGTCAGCGCCCCTGTAAATCTGCCCTTACCCAGCCCTGGGCCTCAAATTTTGAATCCCGTACAGTCTGGCAATCTCGAATACCTGATCGGGCAGCAGTTGCAAATTATGTCGCGACAGCTAGAACTGTTGGGCGGCGCTGGTTTGGTTCCCGCACAGCCGGCACCGACAACTAACGGTCAAGTTATGCCGCAGCCGCCGGCACCCGTTCAAAATATCCCCCCATCCCAGACTAACGGCAGCGCGATCGCACCCACAGCAGCACCCACAGCAGCACCCACAGCAGAACCAAAAAAGGTGTTCGGTGCAGCCGCCCGCATCGACACATCCGATCGCGACGGATTAACTCCGTCGCAATCAGCATATTTAGAAACATTTGTCAAGCGATATACGGCGCGAACTCAGAAATCCAAACAGTACACTCAGGCTCACCGCCACCACCTCGCCGATCCGCGGGTAGTTTCGGGGTTTAACCGGACGATGAAAGAGTTGGTTTATCCGATCGTGGTGGGGCGATCGTCCGGTTCTAAACTTTGGGATGAAGACGGTAACGAGTATGTAGATTTAACCAACGGTTTCGGGTCGAACTTTTTCGGATATTCGCCTGCATTTATCACAGAAGCGATCGCAGCTCAAATGCAGCGCGGGTATGAAATCGGCCCGCAAACACCGCTAGCCGGGGAAGTTGCCGAACTCGTGTGCGAGATGACCAAACACGATCGCGCCGCCTTCTGCAACACCGGTTCTGAAGCCGTTTTGGGCGCAATGCGGCTGGCCCGCACCGTCACGGGCAACAGTACGATCGTCATGTTTACCGGAGACTATCACGGAATTTTCGACGAAGTGATCGTGCGCGGCACCAAAAAACTGCGATCGCTCCCCGCAGCACCGGGCATTCCCCAATCCGCCGTTGACAATACCCTGATCCTCGACTACGGCGAACCCGAATCCCTGGAAATCCTCAAAGCACGGGCGGGCGAGTTCGCAGCCATCATGGTAGAACCGGTACAAAGTCGCCGCCCCGAGTGGCAACCGCGAGAATTCCTCCACGAAGTGCGCCGGATTACCGAGCAAGCCGGTTGCGCCTTCATTATGGACGAAGTGATTACCGGATTCCGAGTTGCACCGGGCGGGGCCCAAGAATATTTCGGCGTACAAGCGGATATCGGCACCTACGGCAAAGTTGTCGGCGGCGGGATGTCGATCGGGGTAATCGCGGGCAAATCAGCCTGGATGGACGCTTTAGACGGCGGTTTCTGGCAGTTCGGAGACGACTCGTTCCCGGAAGTTGGCGTCACTTATTTTGCAGGGACTTTTGTGCGCCACCCGCTGACTTTAGCAGCAGCCAAAGCATCCCTCGAATATTTGAAGCGCGGCGGGCCTTCATTGCAGCGCGATCTCAATGCCAAAACCGACAAATTCGTTGCAGAATTGAACGCCATGTTCGATCGAGAGCAAGCACCTTTCACAGTTAAAAACTTCGGTTCCCTGTTCAAAATCACCTACCCGCAAGATTTTTCTCATGGAGAACTGCTGTTTTACTCGCTGCGCGAAAAAGGAATTCACATTTGGGATCACCGCCCGTGTTTTCTGACGCTAGCGCATTCCGACGCAGATATTGCTTTTGCCAAGGAAGCATTTAAAAACAGCATTGCCGAATTGCAGTCAGCCGGATTTTTGGCCGCTCCGTCTGGTGGGACTGTTCGGGCTCTTGATTTCCACAAAAATGGCAATACAAATGGATCGAAATCGTCAATTGCTTTCTCAAACAATTCTCCCGTACCCGGTGCCAAATTAGGGCGAGACCCCAATGGGAATCCAGCTTGGTACATAGCAGATCCAGAGCGTCCCGGAAAACATTTACAAGTAGGAGGTAGTTTGTCAAATTGACGGTTAGCGTTAGTAATTAAATCCCGTAGGGGCGGGTTCACCGATCGTAATTGCCGCAAACCGATAGTCTCGCAAACCCGCCCCCACTAACCGTGATGGTTGACAATTAAATCCTCTAGATACTAACCAACGCATAGCCAATGAAAATAGCCGCAGATTTACAACCAAAACTAACTGCTGTAGACTTCGATCCTTTCGCCGGCGGAGAACTTTTTGCTTGCGTACCGGCGACGGAATCGCAGAAAGAAATTTGGATTGCCGTGCAAATGGGAGACGAGGCAAATTGCGCTTACAACGAGTCGATGTGTCTGCGATTGCAAGGAAACCTCGACATTGAATCTCTCGGATTTTCCATTCAGGAATTGGTACAGCGGCACGAGGCGCTGCGGGCAACATTTAGCCCGGACGGATCGACTCTTTGCATTGCGTCGTCGATCGAACTCGACATTCCAGCGATCGACTTGTCAATTGTGGACGATCGCGATCGCGAATCGAAATTAGCACATTTGCGCCGTGAAGAAGTCGATCGACCTTTCAATCTAGTGCGCGGGCCGCTGTTTCGCAGTCAAATTATCAAGCTGCAAGAAAAGGAACACATCGTTATTCTCACCGGCCACCACATTATTTGCGATGGCTGGTCTTGGGGCATATTATTCCCGGATTTGGGTGAAATCTATTCTGCCAAAAATCAAGGGTTAGCGGCCAATCTTCCACAGCCAGAAAGTTTTATAGAATATGCAATTTTACAAGAAGAAAACTCGACAGCAACCGAAATTATTGAGGCTGAAAAGTATTGGCTAGAACAGTTCTCAGGCACAATTCCGGTGCTAGATTTGCCGACAGACAGACCGCGACCTGCTTTTAGAACTTACCAGGGTTCGCGGGAAGATTGGGAACTGAATCCGGCTTTGGTTGCTAACCTCAAACGCCTGGGGAAAAAAGCAGGGTGCAGTTTTTTTACAACTCTCTTTGCTGGCTTTGAAGCTTTTATGTACCGCTTGTGCGGACAAGAGGATTTGGTGGTGGGAATGCCGGCGGCGGGACAGCTTGTTGGGGGCAAAGACAAGCTTGCCGGACACTGCGTCAGCTTGTTGCCGTTGCGTACCCAAATTAACGGAGAACAATCTTTTATAGATTATTTGCGATCGCGCCGCACGGGAGTTTTAGATGCGATCGAACGCCAGCAGCTAACCTTCGGTACTTTGGTCAAAAAACTAGCAATGCCGCGGGATTTCAGCCGCATTCCGCTAGTGCCTGTAACTTTTAATCTGGATGTGCAACTTACGGAAGATCAGCTTAATTTTGAAGGTTTTAAGGCTGAAGTCTTCTCGAATCCGAGAAGTTATGAAAATTTTGAATGGGCGGTGAATGCCAGCGAAACGAAAAGCAAACTCGTGCTGGAGTGCCAGTACAATACCAATTTGTTTGATGCTGCGACAATCCGCCGCCGCATGGCTGAATTTGAGGCGCTGTTAGAAGGGATAGTTGCTAATCCAAATTGTCTGCTGCAAAACTTGCCCATTTTGACGGCAGCGGAAAAACAGCTATTAGTTGAGTGGAACAGCACTCAAACAAATTATCCCGACTCAGCCTGCATTCACCAACTATTTGAAATTCAAGCAGAACAAACTCCCGATGCTGTAGCCTTAGTTTTTGGAGAGCAAAAATTAACCTACCAACAGCTAAATTGTCGCGCCAATCAACTGGCACATTACTTGCAAACTTTGGGGGCAGGCCCGGAAGTTTTAGTGGGCGTTTGTTTCGATCGCTCTATCGATGCGATCGTCTCGCTGTTGGCTGTTCTCAAAGCCGGCTCGGCTTACCTGCCCTTAGACCCAGCTTATCCCAAAGAACGGCTGGACTTCATGCTGTCAGACGCCCAAATATCGGTGCTTTTGACTCAAAATCATCTAGTAGAAAGACTTCCCGACAGCGGAGCAAAAGTAGTTTGCCTGGAGGCGGCGCGGGAGGAAATAGACGCACAAAATCAGTCCAATCCTGCCAATCTCGCTAATGCCGAAAATTTGGCTTATGTAATGTATACTTCAGGCTCGACAGGCAAGCCCAAAGGCGTTTGCGTCGTCCACCGAGGTGTGGTGCGGTTAGTCAAAGACACAGATTATGCCAGCCTCACCTCCGCAGAAGTCTTCCTGCAACTGGCTCCAATTTCCTTCGACGCCTCGACCTTGGAAATTTGGGGAGCGCTGCTCAACGGGGCGCAAATGGCGGTATTCCCTCCCGGCAGCCCTTCTTTGGCAGAGTTGGGAGAGGCGATTCGCTTATACAATGTGACAATATTGTGGCTGACAGCCGGACTGTTTCACTTGATGGTGGACGAGCGAATTGAGGATTTAAAGGGTGTGCGCCAACTGTTGGCAGGCGGCGACGTTTTATCTGTTCCCCACGTCCAGAAGTTGCTGCGAGAAGTTCCAAATTGCAAATTAATTAACGGTTACGGGCCGACGGAAAATACGACTTTTACTTGCTGCGCGGCGATCGACTCTGACAGTCAAATTAGCAATTCCGTTCCCATCGGGCGGGCGATCGCCAACACCCAAGTTTACATACTCGATCGGCACTTGCAGCCGGTGCCGATCGGCGTTCCAGGGGAATTATATGCAGGCGGCGCAGGTTTGGCCAGAGGCTACCTCAACCGCCCGGATTTGACAGCAGAAAGGTTCATTCCCAATCCTTTTACAAACCAAGAAAATGGATGGGAAAATGCAGAAAATCGAGCGGTTTCAAGCCTTCTTCCTTCTTCAAATCGCCTTTACAAAACAGGGGATTTAGCCCGCTACCTGAATGACGGTAATATCGAATATCTCGGACGCATCGATAACCAGGTAAAAATACGCGGCTTCCGCATCGAAGTGGGAGAAATTGAGGCAGTGCTCGCCGGACATCCAGATATCGCTCAAGTTGCGATCGCAGTTCAGTTAGATGCTTCGGGCAATAAATGTCTCGCAGCTTATGCAGTTTCCCGCCCAGGTCAAATTCTCGCAGCCGGTACCCTGCGCAGCTTCCTGCAAGAGAGACTGCCAGACTACATGATACCTGCTGGGTTTGTGTTCCTCGACGCTTTGCCCTTGAACCCCAACGGTAAAGTAGACCGTCGCGCTTTGGCAACTCAAAAGTGGCAATCTAGCAGCACGGCGCCCAATGAAATAATTGCTGTTGCCCCCCGCGACAAGTTTGAAATCCAGGTGACAAAAATTTGGGAAAAAGTTTTAGGCATCAATTCAATGGGAATCAGGGACAATTTCTTCGAGGTGGGAGGACATTCGCTGCTAGGGGCGCGCCTGTTAGCTGAAATTGAAAAAGTATTCGACAAAAAGCTGCCGCTGTCTGCTATTTTCCAATCGCCAACAGTTGAGCAATTGGCTAACATTCTCCGCGAACCGGAATGGTCGTCACCTTCTCCATCAATGGTGGTGATTCAACCGGGAACAGGAAGTTACAAACCGCCTCTGTTCTGCATTCACGTTCTCGGCAGAGGATTGGAGTTTTACCGTCCTTTAATGAATTATTTGGAGCGATCGCAGGCTGTTTTGGGACTTTCCACTCAGATTATGGATGAAAAACTCGCTCCCCCCAATCGAGTTGAGGAATTGGCAGCTTATTACATAAAAGAAATGCGAACTTTTCAGTCGCACGGCCCTTATTTTCTGTTAGGAGTATCTTTTGGGGGGACGGTAGCTTTTGAGATGGCTCGGCAACTTCACGATCTAGGTGAGAAGGTAGCTTTGCTGGGATTGTTGGACACTTACGGGCCGGCTGCTTTCAAAAATTTGTCTGAGATTAAGAAGGGTCAGCGCTTGACTAAAATTCTACAGCTCGAACCTGCTGTGTTTATGGAGAAAGCGAAAATCAATCTGGGGGGGAGAATCGAGCAGTTGACTCATTGTTACTGGAGGAATTTGTCCAAATTTTACCGGGCGATCGGGCGTCCCGTGCCGATTTATCTGGAAAACTTCACTCATGGAGGGCTCAATCAAGAGGCATTGAGACACTATGTAGCGGGAGTTTACCCTGGTCGAGCGACTCTCTTCAAGGCAGTTGAGAGTGCCGTCGCGTTTGGTGTAGATCGCGAATTGGGTTGGGGCGAGGTAGTGAAGGGAGGAATAGAGGTTTACGACATTCCCAGCGACCACTTGGGGATGTTAAAAGAGCCTCACGTTCGGGTACTGGGGGAAAAATTGCAGGCTGCGGTCGATCGGGCTCGGGAAATGAATTGTCAATAATTTCCAGCAGTCGGGGCTCCGCATTCCGGCAAATAATTTCTGTCCAGGACGCACTTCGACATTCATAACCGGGTTTTTTACCAAATCTACGGGTACAAACGAGGTATTTTCGTAAACAAACCCGGTTTCTGAGATCCTATGCGTAATTCCTAAATTTATTGGTTTTTTGCAGAGATTTACTGCCGGAATGCGGAGCCCCTACCGATATATTTGCACTCAGGGGATGTTCCCCTAAATTCACCCTTCCAAAGCCGCTAAAAGACACAGCAACAAAGCCTCCGTCCACTCGACTACAGCACCGTAAGTATCGCCCGTGTGGCCGCCCAAACGGTGGTTAAACCAGGCTCCGGCAAAAATTCCGATCGCACTTCCCCCCAAAGCCATCCCCACCGCCAACAGCCACCGATCGCCCTCCAAGACAACTTGCACCACGCTCAAACTCAGCAGCAACAGCACTCCGGGGATAAAATCAAAAGGAGAATAAATCGATTCTTTGTGAAAAGCTCCCTTACCCTCGGCCCGGAGATAGGGATAGCGGGCGATCGCCACCAGTTGGCCCCACCTCCCCCAACCCGCCACACCCATCAAAGCCAGCCACCGATAGTTATTCAAGTCCGAGAGAGCGGCAGTTTTCAGCAGTACGATCGCGATCGCAGCCATCGCCCCAAAAGCCCCTGTAACGCTGTCCCGCATGACTTCCAGCCTGCGTACCGGGTCAGGTACAGCCAGCCCGTCCGCCGCGTCCATAGCCCCGTCTAGGTGCAGCCCGCCAGTCACCGCGATGCCCAACACTACAACCAAGGCCGATCGAGTCAGAGCAGGCATTTCCAACAACTGCAACCCAACATCCGCCAGTCCCAGCATCCCCCCAATCAAAAGTCCGATCGCCGGTGCCAAGCGAGCAATGCCCCGAAACTCCAAAGTCCAAGACATCGGCACCGGCAAACAAGTATAAAAAGCGACTGCGGCTGCGATGGCAGCGCCTTGATTCCGGAAAAAGTCGATCGTAGAGCGAACCAATTTATCATCCACCATAAGATAGAAAATTTTTCATCTGCTGTGCAGTTGTCAATCCATTAGCGTGTGCCAGAATTGGAACTGTAACACCCTAGTCCTTTGGATCGGGCATTCCTCCTGTCGGAGCTCTTTTCCCCGGAAAACCTCTGCAGGCAGCGATCCCGAAGCTCCCTATCTAAAATGACTAAACTCAAGATCCGCGTTTCCCTTCCCAAGAATTCTAGCTAACTCCGTGATTTCCAAGACGGGAACATACTACAACAGAGGCTTTTACTCCATGAGTCACGACCAATTGAATAACAGGGTAGTTGCTCCTTGCATCATCGATACAGGCATTGTCGTCAACAAAAGCGATATCAAAAGATTGCTGTTTGATTTAGGACGTGTCCGCTACCTTCACATACAAGATGGCAAGACTTACAGCGAAGGGGAAGGTTATGTACTCGAAGTCTTCGCCAACCCCCACCGTTCTACCCTGATTGCCAACCATGCGCTTTATTTGAACGTGTATAGTTTTGATTACCTGGAACTGAAACAGTGCCCTGAAGATGGTGCTTATTTTGACCTGATTCAAGATGGACGGCAGTTGCGGTTAATTCCCCTCTCCAATCCTTTGCAAGAACAAGTCGCCCGGAATTTAAATGCGGCGGCTTTGGATGCGGTTGTCGATCAGGTACTCTCAGGCAACTGGGATCTGCAATTGGATGAGGATGATTCCCCGTTTTAATCGTCAGTCAGTCGATTTTAGATTTTAGATTTTAGATTTTAGATTTACTCGCAGCGCCGTGAATCTGGGAGGTAGAACTAAGGTCTAAAATTTTTTGCCCTCCACGACGATTGTCGGAAACTTGTCTCCGTTTTTGGGCGGGGTCATGGTTTTTTTTGTCGCGATGTCATCAACAATAG
This sequence comes from Microcoleus pseudofavosus SVA1_A4, assembly GCF_036700565.1. Lineage (NCBI taxonomy): Bacteria > Bacillati > Cyanobacteriota > Cyanophyceae > Oscillatoriales > Microcoleaceae > Microcoleus > Microcoleus pseudofavosus. The sequence goes on along the minus strand of NZ_JAUBPE010000006.1, from coordinate 49,441 downwards.
ATTAAATAACACGGACGGCCGAGTAGCGGTTAACGATCGTCGGGGACTAATGACTGAAGACAACGCGAGATTTTCTTTTAAATGTCAGGCTAATTGCAGCCATACCCAAGCGCGTGCAGGGGTTTTTTCCACTCCCCACGGTGTTGTGGAAACGCCTAAATTTATGCCCGTGGGGACGCTAGCTAATGTCAAAACTTTGACACCAGCACATCTTGAGGCGGCGGGTTCTCAAATGGTTTTGGCAAATACTTATCACTTGCACTTGCAGCCGGGGGAAGCGATTGTCGCAGGCGCGGGCGGATTGCACAAATTTATGGCTTGGCCGGGCCCGATGCTGACGGATTCGGGCGGCTTTCAGGTGTTTAGCTTGAGCCAAATGCGGACTATTTCTGAGAATGGGGTAACTTTTCGTTCTCCCCGCGACGGCCGCATGATTAATTTAACGCCAGAACGATCGATCGAAATTCAGAATGAGTTGGGCGCTGATGTGATTATGGCTTTTGACGAGTGTCCCCCTTATCCGGCGACGCGGGAGGAGGTGGAAGCTGCGACAGACAGAACTTACCGCTGGCTAAAACGCTGCATTCAAGCTCACTCGCGCCCGGATCAGGTTTTGTTCGGCATCGTGCAGGGGGGTGTTTTCCCCGATTTGCGATCGCGCGCGGCGAACCAGTTGGTAGATTTGGATTTACCCGGTTACGCCATTGGCGGGGTTAGTGTCGGGGAATCGGGGGATTTGATCGCAGAGATTGTGAAGGTGACTGCGCCCCTGTTGCCGGCAAATAAACCGCGTTATTTGATGGGGATTGGGACTTATCGGGAAATGGCGCTGGCTGTGGCGAGTGGCGTAGATATGTTTGACTGCGTGATTCCGACTCGGCTGGCCCGCCACGGGACGGCTTTTGTTGGTGGGGAACGCTGGAATTTGAAAAATGCTCGGTTCCGGGAGGATTTTGCTCCGCTGGATGAGTCTTGTCCTTGTTATACCTGCCAAAAATTCAGTCGGGCTTATTTGGCACATTTGGCGCGGGCTAACGAAGTGCTGGGGTATACTTTGCTGGCGCTTCACAATGTGACGGAGTTGATTCGCTTTACTGGGAGGATGCGGGAGGCGATTTTGGCCGATCGATTTACACAAGAGTTTGCCCGCTGGCTTGCACCGAGAGTCGATCTATAATGAGTTCCTTTGGTGAAGATATGCGACAATTGTGAAAATTGTGTTGGATAGGTAGGTTGATTCATGGAAGCTGCATTACTCTTAGCAAAACTGCCCGAAGCTTATTCGATTTTTGAGCCTTTGGTTAATGTTTTGCCCGTGATTCCCGTGTTTTTCTTGCTGCTGGCTTTTGTTTGGCAAGCGGCTGTCGGGTTCAGATAAGTTTGATTTCATCAAAAGCAGGGGCAATTCACAAATTGCCCCTGCTTTTAGTTATTAAGTTTTGTTTCGTTCTTCTTTCTGGCTTCATCCACCGCCGATCGCACTTTGGAATGCCGGTCTTTCCGAGATCCGCTTGATGTAATCTACAACAGCCGGATAAGCACTGAGGTCTAGTTTTAGCATCATCGGAATGTAACCCAATATTGACCCGACTGCTGCATCGGCGACGCCGAATTCATCGCCCATTAAAAACGGCTGTTTCTCGAAGATTTGATTAAGCGGTGTTAACAAGCGGGGAGTTTCGCGATCGCGAGTTGCTTCTGTAAATATTCCTGGGCCGAGGCTGGCGTTAGCAAACATGACCCACTGCACGATTTGAGCTTGCTGCTCCAAAGTCTCCGGCATTTTACCATATTTTTGAGCTAAATACAGCAGAATTGCACCGGATTCCCAAAGTTTAAAATCTCCCTCAACAATTGCCGGTACTTTGCCGATCGGGTTTATTTCGAGATACTCTGGCTGCAAGTGTGCCCCTGCTGGCATATCTAGGGTGACGAATTCGTAGGGAACCGCTATTTCTTCTAGATACCACTTGACAATTGATGCCCTGCTGCGAGCTCCGCCGTAAAGTTTCAGCACAAAATTTTTATCCTTTAACGCAATATTGCTGTTATAGCATTTTTGGGGAATTGGGAATTGGGAATTGGGAATTGGAACCACCAGAGACTGCTGATGTCACTGTTCGACTAATGACTAATGACCGATAAGTAATGGCACTTCTGTTAAGTGCAGAAACAAGATTCTGCTGCCAATAAAAATCAAAATTGCGCCCCCCAAAATTTCAATTTTATTAGCAAACAAGTTTCCGCACTTGTGCCCGATAAACACGCCTGCAAAAGCTAAAAAGAAAGTAATAAATCCGATCGCAGTCACCGCAGGAGCAATAGAATCTTTCAGGACAGCAAATCCGATGCCAACTGCGAGAGCATCGATACTCGTCGCCACCGACAGCGTTATCAAAGTCCCCGTATCTAAGGGATTGAACTTTTTCTCGCATTCTTGACTTTGCAGCGATTCGTAAATCATTCTACCGCCAATGAAACTCAAAAGCCCAAAAGCTATCCAATGGTCGATCGGTGTTATCAAAAAACTAAAAGTCAGACCGACAAACCATCCTATTACGGGCATTAAAGCTTGGAAACCGCCGAAAAACAAGGCGATTTTTAAAGCTTTATTGACCTTCATATGTTTGATTGCTAAACCGCTAGAAACAGCAACAGCAAAAGCATCTGCTGCTAGGCCCAAGGAAAGGAAGACGGTAGTGGCTGCATCCATTTTTGTAAACTGTTAGATGTTATAGGTAAAGCGTTGGTCTTGACTTTTTTACTTTACACTAAATTTTGATATAGTTGCAATATTTTCATATTTACTTCATTTTTTAATCACATTGGTTTCATAATTGGCGGTGTTCAAAAGCTCAGGGCTTATCTGTCTTATAATGAACAATTATGAGCTACAGTCCTGGACGCAAAAAGTAGTTTTACCTGCTAGTTAACGCTTCGATAAATTGAAATAAAAACTGGGCGATTGAAATCGATCCTGCACAAACTTTCGTCCACTCCAAGCGGACTAATATGGGGGCAAAAGCATTCATCATTTACCGTGCTGGATCGACTGTTAAAAATTTCGTTAAAATTTTCAATTAAAAGATCGGCAATTCTACTATAAACTCAGCACCGCCCCCAGTTTGAGATTCAATTTGAGATTCAATTTGAGATTGAGTTTGAGATTGCACGGGAGATTGAACGGTAAGGTGGCCGCCGTGCAATTCTACAATAATTTTATAGCAAACCGACAGCCCCAATCCTGTCAAACTTTTAAAGGATTTAGTATGGCAAAACGGGTCAAATATTCTGTGTTGAATTTCCGGCGGAATTCGGGAGCCGTTGTGGGCGATCGATACTGCAATAAACCTGGCTGGAAAATGCTCGACAATATCTGTTTTAATTGTAATAAGTTGAGCGGAGTTTTCAATACTGTTAACAGCATCAATAGCATTGCTGAGGAGACTCGCGAATACCTGGCTCAGTTGACCGGGATAACACAAAATTGGCGGCAGGTTGTTGTACTCCTTGACTACTAATATTTTTGGCTCCAGCCGGTGAGCGAGCAACAGCAGAATATTGTCGATGCTTTCATTAACGTTGGCGCGTTCTTTGTTGGCTGCGTCAGGAAGTGAAAAATTCCGCAAAGCCAGGACTATCTGGCGAATGCGATCGGCTCCTCTTTTCAAAAGATTGAGAATTTGCGGCAACTCTTGGCTGATAAAATCTAGGTCGCAAGTCTCTATTTCTTTGGCAATTCGCGGCACAGGTTCGGGATATTGTTCGCGATAGAGGCGAATTATATGGAGCAAATCTTTGATATAATCGTTGAGGTGAATCAGGCGGCCGTAAATAAAGTTAATCGGGTTGTTAATTTCCTGGGCAATTCCGGCGGTGAGTTGACCGACAATTGTCATTTTTTCGCTTTGTACTAAATGCTCTTCGGTTTTTCTGAGTTTGGCTAATACTTCTTCCAAAAGTTTTAGTTCTTCTTGAATTTGCCCGTGGAGTTGGGATTGGGAAATTGCGATCGCCAGCGAGTCGGCAATTGCTTCCAAAACTTCCACCTCGTGGGGAGCCGCAAACCGCCGGTTTGCACAGGCGAACAGATATCCGAGCCGATTAGTCTGAGTCAGTACGGGTACTGCTGCGTAGTGGCTGTTTGTGAGTTGGAAATGGGCGGGCTCCTGAGACGCTGCGCGATCGGGGGCGGCGGTTTTATGTAACAGTATCGTTTCGCAGCGGTGAAGCCGTGCAGCTAAATCTCCAGAGGGCCCTCCTGGAACGCCAAAGATTCCCAAATGTCCCGACAAACCTTCCCGGCAATATTCCCAGTTAAATTCTAAAGTCTCTTGTCGGGGGTCGTACCAGCCGAAAATTGCTCGATCGAGCTTCAGCAAAGTACCGAGTTCGTCTACTGTAGTTTGGAGGATGCGATCGGGGTGCAAGCAAGCGCGAATGCGGCCGGTCAAGCGGTGGAGAAAAGCTTCTGTGCGAGTGCGGATGCAATTTAGAGCAAACAGCTTCAGTGCCGCAATTGCTGCGAAAATAGCTGCGCCGGCAATTCCGGCGGCGGCTGCTGCTAGTATATTTAAGGAGAGCAGTTCTTTTTCGAGATTGTCGCGGGGAATTACGAGGGCGATCGACCATTCAGCTTGTTCTAAAGGAAGATAGGCAACATAAACTCTGGCGTCGTTGATTTTAGTCAGCAAAATACCAGTTTTTTGATAAACCATTTCCCGGGCTACATTCGCCAAATTAGCATCTGCGGACTCTAAAAGACTGGGAGCCGGCTTGTCGATATTTCCCATTAACCCAGGGTCGGGATGGACAATCGGGACTCCTTGAGAATTGAGAACAAAAGCGTAAGTTCCTGCCCCATATTCCAGCTTTCCTACTACTTCGGCAATGCGGTCGATGCTAATCACGCCGTTCATTACTCCGATCGGCTTGGGGGCTATTTTATCAAGAGACTTTGCCGAATTTGACCGCACTGGAGCCGAAATGGGCACAATACTTTGTCGTTTGAGCGTGCGAGAAATGGTAGGATCTGAAACATAGACTTCCCCAGCCATTGCCTTTTTGAAGTGTTGGCGGTCGCTGACATTAATCAAGGCTCTGCCGACTTTTGTGGTGAAATAAGAACCGTCGGGTTCAATTAAGGCGAAATGCAAGAATTCTTGCCGTCGAATTATTTCCGATTTTAAATAAGGCCCTGCCACTGACCAATTCATCGAACGAACCGGAGGAGTGCTGGCGAGGATTTCGATCTCAGCCTTTCTAGTGCCGAGCCAGCGATCGATCTTGTTACTGCGCTGCCTAACTTCTAACAAAGTATTTCGCTCGCTTTTGTTGATAATCAAGCGGCGAACGCTTTGATAGCTGATACAACCAGCGATGCTAGCTGCCATAATTGTTACGCCCAAAATTAACAGGGCAATTTTGTAGCGCAGATGGTATTCGCCCTTAAATCTCGCTGGCAATAGTCGAGTTAATTTCCACCACTTCACTTTCGCAAAGCTTCGCATGGTTTGACTAATTTGTGAGATTGAAACCTTCAGCTCACCTGCCATGTATTCCTAACCTGCCAGCAGTCTAAAACTACTAGCATTCAATAGTTGCGGGGTTTTTTGAATTTTTTCCCGCTGGCCGGCTCACCTTGTTAAACTGGAATATGATTTTACCATGTTTTTGACCGCTTAAAAAAATTCATCAACAATTTAAGAGTTTTGTCAACAGTCGTTAATAATTTGTGTAGATTATGTAAGGTGCGTAGTCCGCACCTTACGTTAATATGTTTGGTGTTTTTTTAAATAATTAAATTTTAAAAGTTTTGAGTTACAGGTACATAGCTCGGGAGCATCTCAGTTTTGCAAAAAGCATTTTTTTTTATTGTAGTGCGAGCGTCCCCGCTCGCGTCTTGTACTCGCGAGCGGGGACGCTCGCACTATAAATGCAAAACTGAGATGCTCCCCATAGCTCTTGTAGGGACACGGCAGTGCCGTGTCCCTACGGCTTACTTGGGAACCGCTATAATAGACTTCTCCCCAAAAGCAAGTTTTGAACAGGCAGGATGCCTGTTCCACAATAATTATGCCAGAGGTATAATGAACGAAAAACTTGTTAAATTTTTAATTAACAGGTCGAAACTCAAAACTATTTTCGGTGCTAAATTCCCGCATTTGAGCAATTTGTTTAAAGAACCTTGTGAGTGTGTTCGTGCTGTTTTACATTGTCTTCAGTGCGAATGACGCGCTCGGAGTTGAGCACTCTTTTGCGCTCTAAGGAATAAGTAAAGTCGTTGCGAACTGTTCCCAAGGGAATGTGAACTTGAGCTTGGGGGCGGATTTTGTAAGTGCGGGCTGCGGCGATCGCCCGAAAGCCGAATTCTTCGCTAAACTGAGCTGATGCCGGGAAATCAGGCAGCATTTTGGGTGATTCACCGTCGAGAACAGATCCCAAGGTTGTACCCCAAGCCATTTTATAGGATGTGGGAATTCCCTTGACAATTGCTTCCAAAGCTGCTGAGGGAATAGCCTCTATTACCTGCACTTCAAAAACTTCGCCTTCTTCTTTGATGAAGCAGGTGGCCACACCCACTGCTATGTAGTCGTCGGTGCAGAGTTCGGGAGCGTTGGGATAAACTATTGCAGTCGTCATAAAATTCTTTTGAGTTGGAGTTGAAAACAGGGAGCGAAAAATCAAGCGATTTTAGATTTTAGATTTTAGATTTCTTCCACAGATTTTTATGGGGATTTTACTTAAAAAATCTCAAACCGGCTGTTCTAATATCTAAAATTTTTGGGTTAAGCTCCAAAGAGCCGATCGCGCCAGTGTGTCGATCGTACCACATTAAGGTAGATGCCGGATGATTCGGCAAGGATTCCCCGCCGCCACGACGTTTGCGGGAATATCTTTGACAACAACACTGCCTGCGCCGATCGTGCTATTGTCGCCAACAGTGACTCCCGGACAAATAATACTGCCGCCGCCCATCCAAACATTATTGCCAATATTAATCTCAGCCGCGAGTTCTCGGCCAGAAAGTCTAATTTCCGGGTCTGTGGGGTGAAAAGCGGTGTAAATTTGCACGTTTGGCCCGCAGAGAAAATTTTCGCCGATGTTAACTCGATTGCAGTCGAGAATCACGCAGCCAAAATTCATGTACAATCCGTTTCCAGCATAAATATTGCTGCCGTAATCGCAGTAAAAAGGCGGCTCGATTTCAACTTTCGGCCCGACGGCGCCGAACAATTCTGCGATAATTTCTAACCGTTTGTCAGGTTCGTCTTCGCGGGTAGAATTGTAAATTCTGGCGAGGCGGCGGGCTCGCTGGCGCTCTAAAATTAATTGCTCATCCGCAGCTAAATACAATTCGCCGGCGAGCATTTTTTGTTTTTCGGTTTTTTCCACAGTTTTTTCTACAGTAAGAATTGGCGGTTGATATCAAATCCGGTAGCATCGGAATCAATATAACCCGAAATCAGGACACGGTAGTGCCGTGTCCCTACAATAAATCTGGCGTAGAAATCAGGACACGGCAGTCCCGTGTCCCTACCATCAATCGCCGTAGGGAAACGGCATTGCCGTGTCCTCTATATCATTCCGGCGCAGCCGGAATTGATATCAAGAGTCTGATGGGAACACATACATTTAAGAATCTGGTTTGGACTGCAAACAAACGGCTAAATCTAGATTGGTTAATTGCTCAAAAGCTCGATCGATCGAACCTTTTCCCCGCAGAAAACCCGTATTCGCAGCGGGGCAAATATATTGCAAAGTGGAGGGCGAAAATCGATCGATAATTGACTGAACGCTGTTAATTTGCCGGGGCCAGTGAAAAGTTTTTGCCGTTCTGTGCGGTAGAGGGGCGGCTTCTCGGTTGGGGAGCAAGTGTCTGCCGGAAAACAGGACTCCGCCGTTGCCAGTATCATAATAAAGGCAAGAGGAACCCGGAGAGTGGCCGGGAGTCCAAAATGCTTTTATTCGATCGCTCAAAGCAAATTCTCGCTCAAAAACCGTCACCTTCAAACCCGGCAGCAAATAAGCTTCCTGCTCTTGAATCAGGATATCGCACCCCGTAGCTTCCTGAATCTCCCGCGCCTTGCCGATAGCGCCGCGGTGGGTGAGAAACAGCAGCCGCACGCCGCCCTGTTCCCGCAAAAATGTTTGGTTAATCTCATCCCAAGCGGGACAATCCACCAAGATGTTAGTTTGGTTTTCTACAATGAAATAGGCTGTCGCACCCAGGGTATCCCGGTTAGGCGGGAAAGCAAAGATATTGTCGAGCACGGGTCTGGGTTGTTTGGAGACTGAACTCTGTTGTTTCAAGGAAGTATTTCAGAAGGGAATGGGATAAATATTATGTTCTTTTTACTATGGTTGTTCGTATTGGGACTGATATCGTACTACTTGTTGCAGAGCAGCACCAGCCGCATCACCCGAACTCCGGTATGGCTGCTGTGGCTGGTAATGATGGCGCCGGCGCTGATTTGGACCGGTTGGGTTTTAGTTAACGGCACGAGCAAAACAGTACCGCCGGAGTTAGTAATTATACCTTTTCTGGTTTGCCCTTTTTTGTACTGGTTTTTGGTACAGTTGGGGCGCAAGAAAATTACCGGCGAAACTGCTGAGCAGGTAGCAGACTCGGAGACTGAACCTGCACAGCCAAAACCGCCCGTGCGCCCCATCGATGCAGCAGAAGAAGCGAGTTTGCGCGATTGTTTTCCTTGGTCAATTTACTTTTTGCGGGATTTGGAATTTCGGCCGCAGGCTGTCATTTGTCGCGGACAGTTGCGCACGAACCCGGAGGCGGCTTATCAGGCGATTCGGGAGAATGTCCAGAGGCATTTTGGCGATCGCTTTTTAGTCATATTTCAAAACAGCTTGAGCGGTCAACCTTTTTTTGCTATAGTTCCCAATCCCAGCCGCCAATCAGGGGAAACTCCTGTCACAACCGAATCTGTAACCAGGCCGTTTTTTGCATTAGCTTTGGTGCTGATTACGGTGTTTACGACTACGATTGTCGGGGCGCAAATGGCCGGAGTTACTGAAAAAGCTTTGCAGGCAAACCCCTTAATATTGCTCCAGGGTTTGCCTTACTCGCTGGCTCTAATTACATTTTTGGGAATTCACGAATCCGGCCACTATTTAGCTGCCAGATTCTACAAAATTCCCACGACTTTGCCTTATTTTATTCCGATTCCTTTTTTCTTGGGAACTTTTGGCGCATTCATTCAAATGCGGAGTCCAATTCCCAACCGCCGAGCTTTATTTGACATCAGTATTGCCGGCCCGCTGGCGGGTTTGGTTGCGACAGTGCCGTTGTTGATTTGGGGTTTGAATCATTCGACTATTGTACCGCTGTCTGAGAAGTCGGGAATGTTAAATTTTGAGTCTTTCACCCCTAATTTTTCGCTGCTGATGACTTTGTTGAGCAAGTTAACTTTGGGCGGCGCTTTGAATGCGGAAACTGCTATTAATTTGCATCCGGTAGCGGTGGCTGGTTATTTGGGTTTGATCGTGACGGCGTTTAATTTGATGCCGGTGGGACAATTCGACGGCGGGCACATCGTGCACGCGATGTTCGGCCAGCGAGCGAGTATGGCGATCGGGCAATTTGCTAGAGTTTGTGTGCTGCTGCTTGCTTTTTTGGAACAGGGTTTGCTGCTGTGGGCAATTATTTTGTTTCTGACGCCGCTAAACGACGAACCAGCGTTGAATGATGTCAGCGAATTGGATAATCGGCGGGATTTTTTGGGGTTGCTGGCGATCGGGCTTTTGTTAATTATTTTGTTGCCGGCGCCCCGGGTACTCGTTCAATGGTTAAATGTTTAGAAGCAAGAATGAAAAAGCAAGAAGGATTTAGTTATCTAGGAGAGAAGTCTTAAGTCAAAAAAGAGATGTTCGCAAATTCTGCAAGAGTTGCTATATTAGGACTTACGCACGGGGTAAGAAACCCGGTTTCTTCCTAGATACTTCGCTACCAAACCAAGATTATTCCCAGAAACCCGGTTTCTTTGGTGTAAGTTTTTATACAAGCGAGGGGAGCATCCCAATTTGGTAAAAAGCGTTTTTTAGGAGTTCGAGCGTCTCGCTCGCGGTAGGGATCGTTCGCTATGGACGCTCGCACTGAATACGATCCAAATATATTCTGATGCAACCGTCCACGATCTGAAAGTAAAAATGGGATGCTCCCCAAGCGAGTTTAGTTTTTTTACTCGCTTTCTCTCTCGAAGTAATCTTTATTTACACCGACTTATCTGAGAAATATGTCTTACAAATCCTTTACTTTTCAACAATTAAAAGATCGGTTTGGATTGGAGGCGTCACTCAGTCCTATTTTGAGTGCCAAGGTTATTCCTTTAGAACCCTCCGAATGGCTGTGGAGAACCCTCGAAATTAGTTCTAACACTGCTGTGAAAACTGCAAAAGAACGTTCGGAACGGATTATTTCTCCTATTTTGTTAGAATCTAGAGAAAGGAACAACAGACAATTTTCTATCTTTTCGGGTTGGTCATTTGATGTAGATATTTCTCTGGGATTGAATGGAGAATGCGACTTTCTACTGTCTTGCGTGCCGGTGGATTTTGAAATTAAAATTCCGGTTTTTGTATTGAGAGAAACCCAAGGCCCAGACATAGAATCTTGTCTGCCGCAGTGTGCCGCACAAATGGTGGCTGCTCAGCTATTTAACCAACGCGAACAAAATTCAATACCTGCCGTGTTTGGCTGCGTAACTACTGGCGTTGTCTGGCGGTTTCTTAAATTAGAAGGAAATAATTTAATTATTGATTATGATGTTTATTGTCTCGATAATGTTCCTATGATTTTAGGGGTTTTGCAAAAAATAGTTAAGTTTTACCAATAACTATAATAAAATAGGTTTAGAGCGATTAATTTCGCTGTCAAGACAAACTTAATATTTTTTTTTACAGGCTGCGAAATCGAAAAAAAATGACCGAAAATCAAATAATATAGCTGTACTAATGATAACAATTACTCCCGAACAAACAGCGCTAATTCCGATTTATCGCGAGAAGTGGCGGCAAATTGGACTTTCGATCGCACCGATCGATCGCCCGCAAGCTACAGCCGCCATCAACACCGCCTACAATATCATCGGCTTTCCCGCACCGGAAATTATTTTCTGCGACAGCCCTTACATAGCTTTGCAAGCAGTTGAACCGCTAAGGATACGCGATTCTGGTCTGGAAACAGGCAGCGAAATCAGAAACAAAATTCACAATGAATTGTACGATATATTAAGGAGTCAACTCAGCAGGGAACTGGAAAATAAAATTTACAGCAAACTCTATAACCCGCTGTACGCTCAACTGATGAATCAACTGCACGTTCATGTTAAAGATGAACTTTACATCAAATTAGCGCGTAAGTTGGGCGGCAGATTTCAGAGATTTTTCATCGATCAGACTTATCATAATAACTCCATAGTTTCCGAACTCTCAGCCTGTCACGGAAGTTGGGTTGAATTTTGTATAGACGTGTTAAATTTGGAGATCGATCGCCCTTTGTATTCAGCCTTTAAATCCTTAGTGGAAAACTGCGGCTGGATTTACCCGTTTGAGAAAAAGTGCTTTGTGTGCGATCGCCCGCGACAACTTCATTTTGACAGCGAATATTTGCTCCACGCTTTATGTCAACCAGCGGTTGAATTTGCTGACAAGTTCAGCGTATACTGTTATCGCGGTGTGCGACTGCCGGAAATAATCGGTCAGGTTCCGCTGGAGTCTTGGCAAGCTTCATGGCTGTTAACAGAACATAATGCCGAAGTGCGGCGAGTTTTGATTCAGGCGATCGGCTATCCGAGAATTTGTCAAGAATTGCAAGCAACCGAATTGGATAGTTGGCAAGAATATACGTTGTTAAAAATTGATAATAATATTGACATAGAGCCAATTTATTTGTTAAAGATGACTTGTCCGAGTACGGGACACCTTCACGCTTTGCGAGTGCCGCCAAAAGTGCGATCCTCTTCGAGGGCTTCGCTAACGGCTAAAGAAGCGATTGGCTGGGTAAATTGGGGAATAGATCCAGAAGAATTTCAAGTGCAAACTTGATGGAAAAGTTGATAGTGTTGAGTGCGCTAGTTGACTGTAAAAGAATTACAGCGCCACAAAAACAGCGTTCTGTACAAGTCCAGAACAATTAAAAAATGTAGATTTACAGCCCGCACTTGGTACTATGTACTCTGGCAGCTAAAACCCACAACTTCAAATCGACATGAGCCAGCTTTCAGACCGCATTGCCCCTCACGGCGGCATCCTGGTCAACCGCATTGCCACACTAGACCAAAGACAAGAATTTTTCGACAAAGCAGAAGTTTTGCCGCGAGTCCAGCTTTCGGATCGATCGATCTCCGACCTGCAAATGATCGCGATCGGCGCCCTGAGTCCCCTCAAAGGGTTCATGAACGAAGCTGATTATCGATCGGTCGTCAAACAAATGCGCCTCTCCAACGGCCTCCCTTGGTCGGTTCCCATCACCCTCAGTGTCAGCGAAGCAGTCGCCGACACCCTCACAGAAGGCAATTTAGTGCGCCTCGACTCCCCCGCAGGCGAATTTGTCGGGCTCTTGGAGCTCGCAGAAAAATACCGCTACAGCAAAGAAGAAGAAGCCCTCAACGTCTACCGCACCGACGACCTCAAACACCCGGGCGTCCAAGTAGTAGACCAATCCGGGCCAGTTAACCTCGGAGGCGACGTTTGGCTGCTGGAACGCGAACTAGATGTCCGGTTTCCCCAATACCAAATTGACCCGGCGAAATCGAGACTGCTGTTCAAAGAAAAAGGATGGAAAACCATAGTCGGTTTCCAAACCAGAAACCCCATTCACCGGGCGCACGAATACATCCAAAAATGCGCCTTAGAAACAGTAGACGGCTTATTTCTGCACCCGCTAGTGGGGACGACAAAAGATGACGATATCCCTGCTGACGTGCGGATGCGCTGCTACGAAATTCTGCTAGAAAAATACTATCCAAAAGACCGCGTAATTTTGGCAATTAATCCGGCGGCCATGCGCTACGCCGGGCCGCGAGAAGCAATTTTTCACGCTTTAATCCGCAAAAACTACGGCTGCACTCACTTTATCGTCGGGCGCGATCATGCTGGAGTTGGAGATTATTACGGAACTTACGATGCCCAATACATTTTTGACGAATTTGAGCCGGGAGAATTGGGAATTGTGCCGATGAAATTCGAGCACGCTTTCTATTGCACGCTGACTGAACAAATGGCTACAACGAAAACAAGTCCGAGCACTCCCGAACAGCGGGTGCATTTGTCGGGAACCAAAGTTCGCGAAATGCTGCGCGCTGGAAAATTGCCGCCGCCGCAGTTTTCTCGGCCGGAAGTCGCCGCCGAATTAGCCAAGGCAATGAATATTTTCAATTACGAGATTTAAATCTTGAACCTTGGTGTTGGCGGCATTCTGAATAGTTTTGAATTTTGAGTTTTGAGTTTTAAATTTTAAAGTTTAAACTTACAGCGTATTCCAGGTTTGCGAAGTGTAGGGACACGGTAGTGCCGTGTCCCTACGGGGAAGCTCGCGATAGGCGGGTATACTTCATAAATGTGGAATCTGCTGTAAAACTCAAAAGTTAAAAATCAAAAAACATTTTAATACTAAACACTCACAATCTAATTAATCCCCGAAAATTAGTGAGGGGAATTTAACTTAAAATTGACAACTTAAAATCCAAAGCTATTTAAAAATGGGACTGAAGCGCCGGGAATTTTTGCAGCAAGCTGGCCGGGTCCTGGCCGCCATCGGAATCAGCGAGACCCTGTGGCTGCGGTTGGGCGATCGCTACCTCGAAGCCTTAGCCCAGCCGACAGCCCGCAAATTGGCTTTGTTGGTGGGGGTTGACAAATATCCAGACTCGCCCCTGCGCGGCTGCGTCACGGATGTGGAATTGCAGCGGGAATTGCTGATCTATCGGTTTGGGTTTGCGCCGTCGGACATTCTGACTTTGACTGACGCTCAAGCTACGAGGGAAAATATCGAGACGGCTTTTGTGACTCACTTGACTCAACAAGCAAAACCTGGCGACGCGGTAGTTTTTCACTTTAGCGGCTGCGGTAGCCGAGTCAGTTCGATCGAGTCTCCCGGAAAAATGCAAAACAGTTTGGTGCCGGCGGATGACGTTTTGCCACTGTTGGCCAACGGGGCGGTGAACGATATTTTAGAGGAAACGCTGCTGTTGTTGGTGCGATCGCTCGCGACAGAAAATGCGATCGCCATCCTCGACACCAGCTACACCTATCCGGGTTTCCCCAAAAACGGCAACTTTCGCATCCGGTCGCGCCCCCGCCCCACCGTCGGGCAGCCAAGCCTCGCAGAATTAACGCTTGGCGAAGGTCTCAAATCCCGTACAAATCTCCGTCCGGCGGCCACCGTACTTGCTGCGGCCGCCAATTCCCAAATCGCCGCCGAACAAGATTGGAACGGATTTAGTGCAGGTTTGTTTACCTACGCCCTGACTCAAACTCTGTGGTGGGCAACTCCCGCCAGCAGCTTCAGCGTCAGTTTCAGTCGCGCCGCCGGCAATTTTTACAGCAAGCTTGCGGGGTTATCGCAGCAACCGCAAATTCGCCATGACGTTTTAACAGCACCGGCGGCGGTTAATTTGGGAAATTTAATCTTGAATTCCCCTGCAGACGGCGCTGTGACGGCGGTGGAAGAGGGCGGCAAAACTGTGCTTTTGTGGCTGGGCGGGTTGTCGCCCGGGGTTTTGGAGTGCTCCGGGGGTTCTGTGTTTGCTGTGGATTCCTCAGCGGGCGCGAGGCTTTTGCTGCGGGGACGCACCGGCCTCTCTGCTAAAGCTCAAATTTTAGATAAGCCCGATCGAACAAACAGCCAATTAACAGTCGGCGAACTCGTGAGGGAAGAAATTCGGGTATTGCCGCGAAACATCGGTTTGACAGTAGCTTTGGACTCTGGTTTGGAACGCATCGAGCGGGTGGACGCCACCAGCGCCTTCGCGACTGTGCCGCAAGTTGCGGCCGTAGGGAGCGAGCAACCGGCCGACTTTCGGTTCGGCAGAGTCCCGGAAACGGCTGTCGCTCAAACTTCTTCGGCTTATGAGCCTGCTTTGGATCGAGGCCGCTACGGTTTGTTTTCTTTGGGCCAAATGCCGATTCCCGACACTCAGGGCGACGGGGGAGAAGCAGTTAAGGTGGCGGTGCAGCGATTGACTCCGCAGTTGAAAACCCTGCTGGCGGGGAAGTTGCTGCGACTGACAGCCAATGAGGGGTCTTCGCGCCTGAAGGTGCGGGCGGTTCTGGCAACTCTGGCGCCGCAAGCGCGGGCGGTGGCGCAGCGGGAGCCTGTGCGGGCCGATCGCACTTACCGCCTCGAACCCCTGAGCGCGGAAAGCGAGAAATCTGCAAGCAATTATATACTAAGTATGAAAAGCGGCAGCCGAATTCAGTACAGATTGTATAACGAGGGCGAGCGCCCGGTTTACTTTGCGGTGTTTTGCTCGGACAGCGCGGGACGGCTGTCAGTGTTCGGCGCTGAGGGCAAAGACCCTGTGGGGGAGAGGTCGCGGGCGATCGCTCCGGGGGAGAATTCGATCGTGCCGGCGGCTGGGGCGATTGGATGGGCGGTATCTGGGGCGATCCTCTTCGAGGGCTTCGCTAACGGACTTGCGGAAACTCTGATTATATTTAGTGAGAGTCCGTTCGATCGAACTTTGGCTGCAATAGAAGCCGAAATGCAGCAAACGAGGGATGCTTTACCAATTCGAGTGTTGTTGAATCCTTTAAATGTAGCGCGGGCTGTGCTGGAAGATTTGCACGCCGCTAGCATTCCGGGCGTGCAGAAATTGGGGATATCGACGGATGATTTGGCTTTGGATGTGAATGTTTGGGCAACTCTGAGTTTTGTTTATCGCGTAATTGGGAATGGGTAATTGGGAATTGGGGAATGGGGCATTGGTAATTGGGCATTGGTAATTGGGCATTGGTAATGACAACAGTCAACCGTCAACAGTTAACAATCAACTGATATCAATTCCGGCTGCGCCGGAATGATATAGAGGAAACGGCAGTGCCGTTTCCCTACCGTGATTTATTGTAGGGACACGGCACTGCCGTTTCCTGATTTCGGGTTATATTAATTCCGGTGCAACCGGACTTGATATAACAACTAACAACCAACCAATAACACTAACTACTTACTGCTGACTGATAAACCTTTTCTACCATTTGAGCCAAGCGTTTCATTGCAGTTTTAATCTCCATATCTGTCGCCGTCAAACTAATCCGCAAACACTCGTGCTTGTGCTGCCAATCTTCCCGCAAACCGGGGAAGAAAGAACTTCCCGGCACGACAATTACGCCGACTTGCTTCAATTTTTGATACAGTTCCCAATCAGTCATTGGCAAATCTTTCAGCCACAACCACGCAAAAATTGCTCCTTCGCCCCGGTGCAAAAACCACGGCAAATCCTTCGGCATTGCTTGTTCTAAAGTTTCTTCAACTACTGCAAATTTGCTTTGATAGTACGGGCGAATTACGTTGAGGGAAATGTCGGCAAGAGCGCCCGAATTAATTGCCCGAGTTGCGATCGCCTGTCCGTATCTCGGCGAATGAATGCACATATTGGTCTGAAAACATTCTAATAGTTGAATGATTTTTTCATCGCCGATCGCAATTCCGATTCTTTCCCCCGGCAATCCGGCTTTCGACAAACTCATGCAGTGCACGATATTGCCCCCAAAAATCGGCGTCATCTCGGTAAAATTCAAGGAGGGGAAGGGAGGGCCGTAGGCGGAATCAACGAACACCGGCACGTCGAAAGCGGCAGCTAAATCGGCTATTTTCTTAACTTCGTCGTCGGTGAGGACGTTGCCGGTGGGGTTGCAGGGACGGGAAAAAATGACGCAACCGGTGGTTTGGTCGATCGACAATTGGCTGAAATCCGGGCGGTATTTGAACCTGTGGGCGGGCGCATCAATATCGAGGGTGGGTTTGCAAGCGACTACCGCTTCGGGAATCAAGCTCACGCCGCCGTAACCGGTGTAGTCTGGGCTCAGCGGTAAAACAATATTTTTAAGCTGTTTGCTGGTAGTGTAGCCGCCGAAAGCGTTGGCTGCGTAGAAGTAAATCGATTGACTTCCCGGAGTAATTAGGATATTGCGATCGGTCAAATTCAGTCCGTAACGTCGGTTAAAATCCGCCAATACCGCATCGATAAACGGCTGATAACCTTGACTGGAACCGTAGCGACAAACCACGTCGCCGTATTCCGGGCTGGCCAAAAGTTCCGCAGTGCAGTCGCGCCACAACTGCTCGACTTCCGGCAAAATCACTGGATTTCCGGCGCTCAAATTAATAAACTCCTGCCCGCTGCCAGCTCTGAGAGTTTCAATAATGTCTTTCATAATCGCTCGCACTCCCGTGAGGTGGGACATCTGAGTGCCAAATTGAGTCAGGGCAGGGTTCATAGCAAATGCAGCGACAATGATAGAAGTTTACAGTTTATCCATAATAACCTCGTTTGCTCGCAGGAGAGGGGAAATTTGAGGGCGTGGATCGTGTGAGATTGGTCGATCGACCAATATTTTTTGTTTCAAAATGCGGAAGTACGTGTTAAAGTCGGGATTTGAAATTTTTCGGCTGTAATAATGTAGATATTGAATCGAGCGGCAAAAATTCTACCCCCTGCTAGCTCATATTTACTCCTCGTAGTTTGTAGAAAGCGGTGCATCTCACCATCAACAGCAGTAAAAATCATAATAGACATGACACACTTTCCGATCGTAGAATACGAGCAACTCACCGATCCCACAGCTCGATCAGTATACGACGAAATCTTGACCGAGCTAGGGTTTGGCATCGTACCCAACCTGTTCAAGTCAATGGCAGCCAACCCAGACTTATTAGAAGCAAACTGGAAAAAATTCCGCTCTACAATCCTGCAAGGAGACGTACCCCGCACCCTTAAAGAAATGATCGGCGTCGCCATTTCCCAAGCAAATGATAGCGAGTACGCCTTACAAGTTCACCTCCACGGACTCTCAGCTTTGGGAATCAGCGAAGAAGTCCTGCGGCTGCTGGTTTCAGACTTTGCCAACTGCCCCCTGCCCGATCGCGAAAAAGCCGTAATTACCTTTGGTTTGCAGGCCGCCACCAACCCCCAAGAGCTCACAGCAACTCACTACCAAAACCTGCGGGATTTAGGACTAGATGATGCAGAAATCTTTGAATTGATTGCGACGGCCGATTTGTTTAGCAGTGTCAACAGATATACTGATGCTATTGACCTCGAAATAGATGCCTTGTGAAACCTCTCAGAACCCAAGCCACTGAGAAGACTCGGAACTTTTGGATCGCTTCGGAGTTTTCCGCTGCTTGTCGCTATGAGGGCTTCCTGCTTCATCGCACCCGCCGCCAATCGACTTCTTCCTTCTCTCTCGCTTATAACTAAAGCCTTCTTCCTTCTGCTATAACAGATCGCTGAGCGGTATAACTCAATTTCAAGAGGCGCTGCTACCTTTGAGGTAGCAGCGCTCAGTTTTTCTCGATCGTTGGTTAAAATGTCATGTAGGTGTCACAATTGGTCGTACAACCACAATTAAAAATGTGACAGTTGACTTTGCTAAAGCTTAGTCAATTGATGCTAATCTAATCTAAACTATGTTCGTATCCTTGCATCTGCTCATCACAAGTGTTAAGTACAAAAGTCTAATTCTTATTTTTATGGCAGCGGTTTTTTAATCCTCCTGTAATCCCCTATGAAAAATAGTAGCAAATAATATGGACGCTGTGTTAACTTCATTTATGGCAAGCTGATTCCGGCTCAGCAATACATTCAAGAGCTTTTGTCGTTGCTTAAGGTTTATGAAGTTTATTACCCACTCCCGCGCCGGAAATTGCAGACAACATTCACGGCCTGGAACTCGATTTTATTTTAGAATACCTGCAAGAACTTTTGGCTTCGATGAAAATTGGAGCAGAGCAGATTAAGGATATCGTTAAATCTTTACGCACCTTATCCCACTTAGACGAAGCCGATATAAAAGAGGTAAATATCTATGAAGGGATTGATAGGACTTTATGATTTTGCAGCATCGGTTGAAAGAACAACAAAACCGTCCGGCTATCCATATCTCCCCCCCTAAGATGGGTAATCGACTAGAAGATCAAGACCGCGAAGAACTTCTGCTAACAGCCCGCAGCTTATTAGCAGAAGCTCAGTCTTTTTCCACACGCATGGCCGCAGTCAATGAAATTGCCACCGCAATTAACCGCACCCTTGATATCGATTTAATTTTTCGAGTAGTAGGCAAACAAGCCAAATGGCTGCTAGACTTTGAACACTGTAGCATTTGCCTGCACAGCACTAACTCTTGCACCACACTGTTTGGCAAAGCCATCAATTTAGATATTGCCAGCCTACCAGAAAACGGCCCCATAAAAAAAGCATTAAAAACAGCACAACCCCAACTAATTCACGAAGGCTTTACTGCTGGTGTTTTGTCCAACTACGCCTCCCAAATTATCATTCCTTTGGCAAGCGAAGGTAAGGTTTTGGGGACAATTATTTTTGCCACAACAAAGCCGCAGTCTTACAACCAAGAAGATTTGCGGATTGGCTATCTTTTAGCTTTGCAAGTATCATCAGCCATCCGCAATGCTGAACGCTTCAAAGAAATTAATAGACTGTATTCCGAACTTGATGCCGAAAAGCAAAAAGCAGACAAACTACTTTTGAATGTGCTCCCGGTTGAAATTGCCAAAGAACTCAAAATTAACGGCAAAGTGGAACCAGTTCATTATGACAACGTATCGGTTTTATTTACCGATTTTCAAGGCTTTACTCAGTTAGCCGAAAAAATGAAACCGCGAGAGTTAGTGGACGAACTTGACTATTGTTTTTCTTATTTCGATCGGGTGGTAAATAAATACTGTTTGGAAAAATTGAAAACCATTGGCGACAGCTATATGTGTGCGTCAGGAATTCCTAAACCCAAACCAGCACACGCCCTTAACGCTGTGCTGGCGGCCCTAGAAATTCTACAGTTCATGGAACTGCGAAAAAAGGTGAAAGCTTATGAAAATACTCCTTATTGGGATATCCGCATCGGCATTCATTCCGGCCCTCTGCTAGCTGGAGTAATTGGCAATAAAAAGTTTTCCTATGATGTCTGGGGAGATACAGTTAATACCGCATCTCGGATGGAATCTTCCGGCGTACCGGGAAAGGTGAATATCTCCCAGGCAACATTTGAATTAGTCAAAGATTTTTTTGAATGCGAACACCGAGGAAAAGTTTATGCTAAAAATAAGGGCGAACTGGATATGTATTTAGTTCGCCGTCTTAAATGACTTCATTGTTGCAGAGTTATATTAAAATAATACAGTTGTTGAGTTTATTTTTTAAGTGCTTATGGAAATTTGGCAAGCCGATTTTTACCGCCGCCCTCTCCAAGACGAAACTGGCAAACCACTGTGGGAACTCTTAATTTGCGACTCGGAACGCAGTTTTCAATTTAGCGCTGTTTGCCGCCAGGGTGCCGCTAATTCGACTTGGCTAGCCTCCCAGTTGCAGCAGGAAGCTCAAACTCATAATTTGCCAGATTTAATTCAAGTATTTCGACCTCAATCTCTCAGCTTAATTGAGGCTGCGGCTAAAGTTTTGGGCGTCAAAGTAGAAGCAACTCGGCGCACGGCGGCTCTGAAGTTGCTGCTGCAAGAACGGGCAAAAGCATATTCGATCATGCCTAATTATACAGGCGAAACCTACAGCGCGATCGCCCTTGAGTCACCTCCGCCCGTCCCCTTACCGGAAAACCTCTGGGGCGATGGCTGGCGTTTTGCTTCCCTACCCGCTGGCGACATTGAAGATGCTTTCCAAGGGCGTCCCCTGCCCATTTTGGAAATGCCAGAATTCCTGTTACCGCTGAATTTGGGCTTGGCCTCAACAGTGCCCGTACCGGGAGTTGTAATTGACGGCGGGCGCCAGTCTATGCGGTTGGCAAGATGGCTTCAGGATGCCAAACCTTTTGCTTTGAATTATATCGCTGGATCTCCCGACGGATTGATTTTGGAAGCTGGATTAGCAGATAGGTGGGTTGTTGCTACTTTTGAAGATAGCGAGGTGAAAGCGGCGGCGAAAATTTACCAACAGCGGAAGCAATTAAGTCGAGGATTGCATTTTTTATTAGTGCAGCCGGATGATAGTGGCATGACTTATACAGGCTTTTGGCTGTTGAATTTTGAGGGATAAGATGTAAATAATATTATTATTTGTGATGTCGATCGCGATCGCCCGAACCGCAAACAAAAAAAATACCGCCAGAACTGTGTTCAAGCAGATGCAGACTCAAGCACAAATTTACAAACACTATCTATTCCACAACTAAAATCAATCCGTTTTGGATACCCTGACACACTCGGTTGAGGTGAGCATGATCCTTTTCGTCGAGCCCGTCAAGGACTGCTGACTTGATCAGCCGTCTGTCAAGGGGCGTAATTTGGCGGAACGCAAAGATTCGCTGGACGATCGCCTCGATCGAGATTTTGGGCAGGTTAGCAGAACTGACTGTCATAGTCTTAACACGCTAAAAATATATAACAGAACTCTGTAGCTTTATTTTTAAAGATTTCGTGAAGTTATATTGTGATTGAAATCACATCTGTTTTGTGACAATATAGTGTATGTCGGGTGACTGTTGTCACGAAATCTTGAATTATCTTTACCCCAACTTAACGGTGGCCCGATAGAATCACTGTGGTGAAACTCAAGCAGAAAGTAAAAATGGCACAAGCAAAAATCGGAATTATCGGCGGCAGCGGTTTGTATAAAATGGAGGCCCTCAAAGATATTGAAGAGGTGAAAATTGATACACCTTTCGGTTCGCCGTCGGATGCCGCAATTGTGGGAACATTGGACGGTACGCCGGTGGCATTTCTGGCTAGACACGGCCGCAACCACACTTTTTTGCCCTCAGAAGTGCCTTACCGCGCAAATATTTATGCAATGAAGAGTTTGGGAGTTGAGTATTTAATCTCAGCGTCGGCGGTTGGTTCCCTGAAAGCTGAGGCGAAACCTTTAGATATGGTAGTGCCGGATCAGTTTATCGATCGCACAAAAAATCGAGTTTCTACCTTTTTCGGAGAAGGAATTGTTGCTCACATCACATTCGGCGATCCGGTTTGCGGCGAATTGGCTAAAGTATTGGCAAGTGCGATCGAATCCTTGAACCTCGCCGACGTTAACCTCCACCGGGGAGGAACCTACGTCTGCATGGAAGGCCCCGCATTTTCCACAAAAGCAGAATCCCACCTGTACCGCAGTTGGGGGGCGACAGTCATCGGAATGACAAATTTGCCCGAAGCAAAATTAGCCAGAGAAGCAGAAATTGCCTACGCAACTTTAGCATTAGTCACCGATTACGACTGCTGGCACGAAGATCACGACAGCGTAACCGTAGAAATGGTAGTTGCCAACTTGCACCGCAATGCAGCAAATGCCCAAAAAGCCATTCAAGAAACAGTGCGGAGGCTAACCGAAAATCCCCCCGTTTCCGACTCGCATTCAGCTTTGAAATATGCAATTCTAACTCAACTGGATCGAGTGCCGGCGGCCACTAAGGAAAAAATGGGTTTGCTGTTACAGAAGTATTTGTAGTTGCAATTTCAACGGTAATCATGAGGTTGTGCGTGATTCCCGATGGGTAAGGTGCGCAATGCGCACCTACATAATTCCGCTCAATTAATCAACTGCTTAAATGCCTCGTGTTCGCGAATCTTCTCCAAATCAGCTTCAGTTTGTGCCAAGTGTTTG
This sequence comes from Microcoleus pseudofavosus SVA1_A4, assembly GCF_036700565.1. NCBI lineage: Bacteria > Bacillati > Cyanobacteriota > Cyanophyceae > Oscillatoriales > Microcoleaceae > Microcoleus > Microcoleus pseudofavosus. Next base: position 26,639 of record NZ_JAUBPE010000006.1, on the reverse strand, counting down.
CACACATTCGGATTGAGATTGAGGGCGCGCTTTAAATTTTCAATTGCTAATTCAATTTTACCTTGCAGTGCATAACATCGGGCTTTATTGTACCAAATTCTGTAAAAATCAGGTCGAATTTTAGCAGCATTTTCATAAGAATCAATCGCCGCTTCGTATTTTTGCAATTTTGAGAGTGCAACGCCTCGATTGTTCCAAGCGTCAGTATAATCATTTTTAACTTGTAGGGCTTGATTGTAAGAAATTACTGCCTGTTCGTACTCCTGCATTTTGGAAAAGGCAACGCCTCGGTTGTTCCAAGCGTCGGCGTAATCGGGTTTGGCTTGAATTGCTTGTTCGTAACAGCCGATCGCCTCCTGGTACTTCTGCAACTCCAACAATACCACGCCTCGATTGTTCCAAGCGTCGGGATAATTGGGGCGAATTGTGGTAGCTTGTTCGTAAGAGGCGATCGCCTCTGGATACCGCTGCATTCTGGTGAGCACAACTCCCCGGTTGTTCCAAGTATCGGCTAAATCCGGCTGAATTTGCAGGGCCCGATCGTAAGCTGCGATCGCATCTTCATAGCGGTTTTCAAAGAAACAAGCATCTCCCTGTTTAGCATAGTCGCCTGCCGTCACTAGCTGTTGGTAATTGCCGTAGTTAACCGGAGCAAATTCTTGAATTTGGGCGTCGGGAAATAACAAGTCTGTTTCTGCATTTGCGGGGTGACTTTGGTGTTGGATTTCGCCTAAGATACTTTCAGCATCGGAAATTAATAGTTTTAATTGAGAAATTGTATCGTAATGGAGACTTTCAATTTCTTGGCGAGCAATTGTTGTCTGCTTGGACAATTTACTAAACAGAAACCAAACACCGACTCCGGCTGCTGTCGGAAACAAAGTTAAGGCAATTACCAGCCCGTTCAGCAGCAGGGCAGTGCGCCCGAAAGCAATGTCAACTTCTTCTTGAACTCGATCGCGAATCTCTTCTTTAAGTTGCTGCTGTGGCAATTGCTGCTGAACCAAAAGTGCCGCCGCTCTCGGTTCAGATGCAAAAACGGTATTGGCGCAGAGTAGAATAGTCGAAAGGGCGATCGGGCTAATACTTGTTCTAAAAATACTTGACAAACGCATTGCCTTAGTGATACGCACCTGATTTGCGATTTTCATCTTTCAAGAAATGCTGGTAAAGATGATCCCAGACTAGCTTATTTGTTCAAAAACTCTTAAATACAGGATATCTGTTGTGCAGTCCCCTCCGATCAAATTGTTGACGCAAGAATTGCTAGACGAAGTTGCAGCTTCCTCCCGCAGCAGTCCCCGCCAGCGACAAAACTACAATTTCCACGATTTGTCAGAAAAGGTGCAGCGGTTTGTCAACGTGCTGCAACAAGGCACTTACGTCCGCCCTCACCGACACCTGCGCCCGCCGGCAGTTAACGGTTTTGAGTTTTTTGTAGTGATTCAAGGAGAAGTCGGTATTGTTATTTTGAACGAAAACGGTCAAATCCTGCGATCGTTGCGAGTCAGCGCTGCTGGCCCGACTCGCGCTGTCGAACTTCCAGAGGGCACTATCCACACGTTGGTAGCTTTGGCACCGGATACTGTGATTTTGGAGTTCAAGGAAGGGCCTTATGACGTGGCGGCGGATAAAGATTTTTTGGCAAGTTTTCCTGCTGAGGGAACTGCGGCGGCGCGGGAATTAGTTTTGATTTGGGAAGCAGAATTTAACTGTTGACTGTTGACTGTTGACTGTTGACTGTTGACTGTTGACTGTTGAATGTTGAATGTTGACTGCTGACTGCTAACAACTGACAACTGACTAATGATTGAGGAATCTAATTGTCGTCATCCGATTGTATAAATCCGGCGCGGTGCGAATGATTTTTCTCAGAAGTTCATCCGTCACCCAAAAGACGACGGGAAAGGAAAATGTTTTGCTGAATTCGCTGCATAGCAGGTTGGTAGAAACGAGCAATCGATCGATCGACTCTACTGATTCCAAACCTAGGAGCATTAAAGCTGGAGGCTGTTCGCCGTCTAGTTCTGCTGCGATTGTCGTGTAGAGAGTTGTCGCCGATGCGGGCAAAAACAGTTGCTGCGGCTTCTGGACACAAGTTGCTTGCAGCCGATCGACTATTTCCTGCCGCAAAGCCAGCGAGTTGCAGTTGACTAAAACGAAAGAAAAGTAACCTTGGGAAAGACGAAGCGCCCGCATTAAAGTTGAAAACGACCGCTCGTTATATTTAGCTGAGTCGTACTTAGCTCCATCGTCTTTAGCTGTATTTTCTGAGCTTTTATGGACAAACATAAATTGCAGATTTTTTATCTAGTTTTAGAGATTTTCTAGATTAAATGCTGTTTATAAATAAAATCTGAAGGTCGATTTTTTTTTAGGAAAAACATTCCGGGATTATAGCACTGTTTTAAATTAATATCAATAGTGCGATCGACTAATTCGGCTTCAGCCACTCCTCGGCCACCTGCGGCGGTACAACCAAAATATAAAATGTAGTTAAACAGACAAAAAAATCACCTACAATTCTCAGCCAGGGGCAAAGTAAACCAAAAAATTGCCCCAGCACCGGGAGCGCTAATTACCCCAATTTCCCCGCCGTGAGCGCCAATAATTTGCCGACAAAGATATAGACCCAAACCCAAACCAACGGAGTGTCGGGATCGATCGCCCCTAACGTAAAGGTCAAAAAGATGTTCGCACTGTTCCGGCAATATTCCTACCCCGTCATCTTCAACTGTACAGTAAATCATACTACTTGGGGAATTGGAGATTGGGGATTGGGAATTGGTAATTGGTAATTTATCGATATCCTCTTTCGCTTGGCTGTGAGTTATAATGAATTTTTCCGCCTCGATTACTTTAGCCGAAACCGTTAAATTCAGTCCAGGCAGATTGTGTTTCAAAGCATTAGCAATTAAATTAGAAAACACGCGCCACAACTGAGTATTGTCCGCATTCACGGCAGGCAAATCATCGGGAACCAAATTTTTAAAAGTAGCTTGAGCCTCATTCATTAAAGGCTCTAAATCTGCGGCCGCCGCTTCAACTACCGCCCTCAAATCAACCCGCTCGCAGTGCAAAACCAAACCGCGCAATTCCCCGGCGTGAACTTCCAACAGCGAATTTATCAACCGCAATTGCTGCTCGCTACCTTGAATCATCCGCTCCAAAACAGAACGGGGAATTGCGATCGAATCCCCAGTTTTCGTCTGCCAATTTTTCAGCACCATTAACATTCCCGCCACCGGGTTTCGCAAGTCGTGAGAAAGAGCGTGAATAAACAGCCGCAGGGATTCTTGTGCCTGTTTGCGCTGCGTGATATCCTCAATTAAACCCTCATAATAAAGCACGGAGCCGCTGCTGTCCCGTACCGCCCGCGCCTTCTCGGAAATCCAGACAATACTGCCGTCTGAGCGGTAAATTTGAGACTCAAAATCCCACACTGTGCTGCTTTCCTCGATCGATCGCAAAAACTCATTTCTGCGAACCGGATCGACGTACAACTGCCGCTCGATATCAGTAAACTTTGCCGTCACTTCTTCCGGGGAATCGCAGCCGTAAATCCTTGCTAAAGCTGGATTTGCAGTAATGTAGCGGCCGTCGGGAGTGCTTTGAAAAATTCCCTCGCCGGCATTCTCAAAAATGCTGCGGTACTTCGCCTCCGCCACCTCCAACTGCTGGTAAGCAGATTCCAACTCGCGCCTCGTACTAAACTCTTTCCGTTGCAGACATTCGTACCAATAAACCGACAAATCGCAAATCAAACAAAACCAAAACAAATATAAGTAAAACCCGGTTAGCTTAAAAGCAGTATACTTAGCAAAACTTAGATTTAAAACCAAATTGATCCCGACGTGGCAGCACAAAACACCGAGTTGAGAAATCAGGTGGAGGCGCCAGCGGACGGGCATCAGCGTAGCTTGGGTGAGAAACGCTAAACTCCAGGTAAAAATCGGCAATTCCCCGGCTTGTGCGACGGCTAACCCAAGCTGTACAACGACCGTCAGCGACCACGAAAAACCCAAAAATAGCAAACCGGGATAGCGGTGTCCGATCGAGGTTTTTTGCAGCACAAAACAGGTCAGCAAACCCAATTCTACAGCAGCGCTCGTGTACAAATAAACACTTTTAAACTCGTGGCGAGCGAAGAATGCTTCGCCCATAAAATAGACAGTTATTGTGAAGGCAAAAAAGATGGCAATTGCGACAGCAGGGCGCAGTCTGTCTCGGAGGAAGCGATCGCGCCACACCTCGTAAACCGTTAACGCCTGAACAGATTTTGCATTGCCCAAATAGCTCATACTATTTTAGATTTTAGATTAGAGATTTTAGATTGAGAAAGATGGATCGTCCGAGTTGACAGCCGGTAGCGAAAACCAGAAAGTCGAGCCGACTCCGGGAGTGCTTTCGACGCCGATCGAGCCGCCGTGAGCTTTGATAATTTGCTTGGAGAGGTACAATCCCAAACCCAGCCCTGTTAATTGTCGGCTATTGGGGTCTTGAACGTAAAGTTCAAACAGAGATTCCCGCTGTTTGGCGCTGATTCCCACTCCATTATCTGTTACAGTACAGCGAACCATTTTTACGGTAACTCCGGGCAATTTGCCGCTGGTATTGCCAATTTGGCCCTGATAGCGGGGCATTTGGCAACTGCCGTCGAGGTTAAATTTGGCGCGGGTTTCCTGATTTTTCTGCGTGGTGTCGAGTATCCCAGGACGATCGCCCCAAGCAGATATCCGGTTAGCGATACAGCGGGCGAGCGGAGTATTTTGGGATGTTAAAACCTGTGAATTACCTTCATAAATTAGCGTTTTTTCAACTTCAATCACATCGGCTTTCAAAGTGATATTCACTCCCGGATGATTGTGTTTGATAGCATTAGTCAGCAGATTTTCCAGCACCCGCTGCAAGTGTTGGCTGTCGGCATTGACTCGCGGCAAATCCGGCGATATTTCCAGAGTCAAAGTTGCTTGATTTTTTGCCAGCATCGGTTCTAAATCGGCAACAATTGCTGAAGTTAAAGACTGCAAGTGCAGCGGTACAGTATTGAGAACAATACCTTTGACCTCGCTAGCGTGAGCGTCGAGCAGGGCATTAACCATAGTCAACTGGTGTTCGCTGCCCTGAACGATCCGCTGCAAAATCGATCGAGAAACCGGAACATCCTGTAGAGAGTCTGAGGGCGATTTGTTGAGCAAATTTTTCAGCAGTATTAACATTCCCATAACTGGAGTGCGGAGATTGTGAGAAACTGCGTGCAAAAATAAATCTTTCAGGCAGTTGCTTGCTTGCAGTTCGTGCATTTTTTGCTGTAGTTGGCGGGTGCGTTCCTCCACTTGAAATTCCAAGTTGGCATTGAGAGCTTTTACCTGCTGCAAAAGTTGGGCTTGCTGGAGAGCGATCGCCACTTGGGTAGCGAGTTTTTCCAACAAATCAATTTCAAATTCCTGCCACTGGCGGGGCCCCGAACACTGGTTGACGGCCAAGATCCCGAACAATTCATCCCCCAGGACGATCGGCACATTTAACGTCGCTCGAATTTGATAGTCGCTGTACAATTGGGCAACTGCACGGCTGACTTGAACGCTAGCAGTATCGGAGATAGCTCGGACGCGGTTGTTAGCATAAAAAGTTTTCTGTTTTTCGAGGTGATTCTCGTCAGCGAGCACCCACCCCAAAAGAGAACGGCATCGGGCATCCACAGACTCGGCCACAACCTTACCGTACACCGGGCTAGGAAGATGTACCCCGTCCGCGTCCATAATACCGATGAAAGCCCGGTCTGCCTTGAAAAATTCCCGGACTTCGGCAACAGTAGTGTTGAGAATTTCTTCGATGTTGAGGGAGTGGCGAATTCGCAGCGCCATTTCTGAGAGCAAGCGATCGCGCTCGGACGACGCTCGCAAAGCCGCTTCCGCGCGGTGGCGTTCGGTAACGTCTTGGACTGTGGCGGAAATGACGTTTGAGTTAATTGCCGACTGTTCGCAGACAGTACGCACTCCGCCGTCTGGAAGCACGATCCGGTAATCAATGCAATAGGGTTTGCGCTCAAACATAGCTTGACACTGCGATCGCGCCACCAATTCTCGGTCTTCTGGATGTACGGCCTGCAAAAAAACTTCTGGTGTCGGTTTGACGGTTCCCGGAGCAAAACCCAAGAGGCGGTAAAGTTCGTCCGACCACCGCAATTCGATATTGGGTGTAAGGTGTTCCGACAATTCCTGAAAGCTCTCAGTTACTGCGACTGCGGTGCAATTTAAATCCCAATTGCCCAACTGAGCGATGCGCTGAGCTTTAGCCAGACTAGCTTCGCGCGATCGCAGCGCCGCCGCCGTGCGGCGCACCTCCACCAGCGCTTGCTGGCGTTCTGCGACGGCGGCCGCCAACATCAGGGCCACAAGGGCGATCGTACCGATAAAAGCTTGTAAAAATAAAACCGCCTGTTTGAGATTATCGCTTTTGGCGAAAAACGGGCCGCCTCCCTGCGCCGCTCCCAAAATCGCGATGTAAGACACGATCGAATAAGCAAAAATCGCTCCCGGCGGTTGAAACCGCAGGGCGGCCCAAACTATCAGAGGAAAAGGCAGATACTCCAGCGGATACTGAGCGATCGCCGCCTGTGTTTTCGAGCAAAAAAACAGCCCGCTAACGCTCAGCAATAGAGTCAGCCAGAGCGCTATTTCTGAATAATTAACAATTAAAAATAAAAGCTGAGAGCGGTTTTTATTTGAAAAAAATGTGCTTGGATAATTTTTAATTTGTAACTTGGAATTTCCCCAGTTAAAAAATGTTTTCAATCTTGAAAGAATTCCAGGTTTTATCTCACATTTTACACCATTGTCAAGAACAGGCAAGATGCCTGTTCCACAAGAAAATTCATCTCTTGTGGAACAGGCATCTTGCCTGTTCCTAAACAAGTAATTGAGAATAATGAAACATCTCAGTTTTATTGGAAATTTAAAACTATTAACCGCGTGGTTTAGAGTCAGCAGCACTGGCGTCACGATCAAAATTCCCATGCCGTCTCCGAGCCACGCAGTCCACCAGTTCCGAGAGAAATTGCTCCACTGAACCCAACCAAAAATGCACGCGCCCAAGTTGCCGAGGGTAGAACCGAGCAAAGTAGACCCGATGACAGCGCCCGCCACCAAACTCAGAACATCTCGCAATCGATCGAGCGAAGTCGAAAATCCGCTCCGCCTCAGCGCCAATTCCCCCACTAAAGCTTGCACGGTGACGCTAAAAGCCGATGTGACAATGACGGCGGAGGGTATACCGGCGGTAGAGTTTAACAGCACCGAACCGAGGGCAATTCCCGGCCACATCCGCCGCCCTTGCAGCAGCATTGCCGCCAGAGCAATACCGGCGGGCGGCCACACGGGGGAGGCTTCGGCTTTCACCAGTCCCAGCATCGACGCTGCGAGTTTTCCGGTAACAAAGTAGGCCACGGCCAGGATGCCGGCGTGCAGAAGCGGTCGAGTGCGGCGGTTGAGCAGTTTCATGTTTAAGTGCGATCGAATCCTCCATTGCTAGTTTTTAATTTAGGCCGCCGATGGGCGATCGAACTTCCTCCTGGAGAATCACCTGACTGGGGGAGAGAGCTGTTGACGGTTGACTGTTGACTGTTGACTGTTGACTGTTGTGATTGGTAGCAGCTAACAACTCCCCATGCCCCATGCCCCATGCCCCATGCCCCATGCCCCATGCCCCATGCCCCATGCCCCATGCCCCATGCCCCATGCCCACTTCTTAAAATCCAAAACCCCGCTTGCCATCCGGCTTAACAGTGAGCCAATTTGTCTTCGCGGTTGCCAGTTGTTCCTCACTAACTGTAGCGTCAGTCAAATTCGCACCGCACAAATTCGCCCCCCGCAAATTCGCCTTGCTCAAATAAGCGCCCGTCAAGTCAGCACCTCGGAAATCCGCGCCTTCAAAATTGGCAGTGCTGCAATAAGCTTCTGTCAAATTTGCTCCTCGCAAATTCGCCTGAATTAACCTCGCATGGCCCAAATTCGCCCCCGACAAATCTGCTGCTTGCAAATTTGCCTTCACGAACCTAGCCTGATAAAAATTCCCCCCCGCCAACAGCGCTTTTTGCAGTTGCAAACCCGAGAATTCGCAGTCAGCAAAATCGCGCTTGCCTTTAAAATATGCCGCTCGCAAGCTGTTCGTGTCCCACTTAACAACAGCTTTCGTTACCTTGGGCCCTGCTAAATTGTCGCTGGAAGGTGCAACCGTTCCGAAAGTTCTGCCGGACTCAGCCAGAGTCCGGGAAACTCTCGGCTGCATCCCCGTGTTCCCAGATTGGGTGAATGAAGTTCTACCGGTGCGGGTTTGGTTCGATCGCAAATCTTGATTGATTTTGCTCTGGGGCGCTGACCACGCAGTAGCCTCACCGTTAAATATCGTCGGTTCTTCAACTGTACGAGAAGAGCCATTGAATTGAGTTGCCAAGCCCTCGACCAGACTTGGGTCTTCAAATTCGCCGGAAAGAGCTCTGATCACATCTCCTGCCGATTGGAAGCGGTGTCCAACCATCGGCTTGAGCATTTTTGCGAGAATCCGCGCAAAATTTGGGCTCACCTGAACGTGGGGCTGCCAAACAATTTCGCCGGTTACTGCATCGAAATCTAAATCCTTGGGCGACTTTCCTGTCAGCAAGTACAAGCAAGTCATGCCCACGGCGTAGATGTCGCTGGCAAATATCGGCCGCAGCGCCATTTGTTCTGGGGGAGCAAAACTAAATGTGCCGACTGAAAATTTCGTGTTGGCGCTTTGGTCGGCGGGGTCTAATAATATTGTTTGGCTAACTTGGTCTTTTACCGCTCCGAAGTCAATGAGAACTAAGTGGCTGTCTTGAACTCGGCGAATAATATTTGCGGGTTTGATGTCTCTGTGAATTACTCCTTGGCTGTGGATATATTGCACTACTGGCAGAATTTCTAATAGAAAATTTTTAACGTCCGATTCGTTGAAACGGCCTGAGTGCTTGACTTCTTGTTTCAAAGTCGAGCCTTTAACATACTCTTGAACTAAGTAAAATTGCTGTTCGGTTTCAAAATAGTCTAGCAGCCTCGGTACTTGCGGGTGGTCGCCCAGTTGGCCGAGGGTTTTCGCCTCTCGCTTGAATAATTCCCGCGCCATTTCTAAAACTCGCGGCGACGAACTACTGGGTCGCAGTTGCTTGACCACGCAACTCGGTTGACCGGGCAAAGAGATATCTTTTGCCAGAAATGTAGCTCCAAAACCTCCTTGTCCTAACGGTTCAATGACTCGATAGCGAGCGCGCAGCAATAACCGCGCACCGCACGTCTGACACTGGAGAATAGAGTCAGCAGGGTTTTGAGGATGGGGACAGCCCGGATTTACGCAGTAGCTCATATTGATTGAGTTTGCCTATATTGTTCTGATCTTGTCAGCGTCGCTCGATGGCACAAATTCCCTTTTGCTGCTTCTGCTAGAAATACTTATCTATCAGTTGCCGGCGGGCCGTGCGTTCGATTGCGAATTGGAATTGCACCTAAGTCTATTAGGCCGATATCTTTTCCCTATTTTGATTATCTCGCTGCTGTGAGTTTTTTCGGTAGATTATCCCTGAAGATAGTTTAAAGACTTGCTAAAGTTGTCCTTTTTTGTGTAAAGTCTTTCTAAAATAGATGCTTTTTGCGCTGTTAGATGTCTCTAGCATACCTCATTCTCTGATTGAGAATGTTACTCATCCCCCAGCAGCGATCGACATCAGTGGTCGATCGCTCGTTTTTGCTTATGTGTACCATAACAGCCTTGACAAAATTAAATTAGTGTGGTATGAAAAACTTTCCCGAATAAATTCTGGGACTGCACAGTCGAAGCCCGCCGGCGCAGACTAATGACTAATAACTACCGAGCACTGACAACTAACTACTGACTAAATTATGCGTATTTCTCTAAACTGGCTGCGGGAATTGGTGGATGTGTCGATATCCCCGGAAGAATTAGCCGAAACTCTGACAATGGCCGGGTTTGAAGTCGAAGAAATCGAAGACCGCCGCCCGTGGGCAAGCGGCGTAGTTTTGGGCAAAATAATCGCCTGCGAACAGCATCCGAATGCAGACAAATTGAGAGTTTGTCAAGTGGATGTCGGCTCTTCACAAGCTTTGAATATTGTTTGCGGCGCACCCAACGCTAGGGCCGACATTTACGTGCCTGTCGCTGTTGTCGGAACTTTTCTGCCGACTATTGATTTAAAGATTAAACCTGCTAAATTGCGGGGCGTTCCTTCAGAAGGAATGATTTGTTCTCTGGCAGAATTAGGACTGGCTAAAGAGTCAGCCGGGATTCACATTTTTGAGTTAGAAAATCCCGAATTGGGCAGCGATATTCGCCCGCTTTTGGGTTTAGATGATGTCATTTTAGACTTAACAGCAACTGCCAACCGTGCTGACGCTTTGAGCATGGTGGGCGTAGCGCGGGAAGTGGCCGCACTGACTGGGGCGAGTTTGAGAATTCCCGAAGCGAATAATGTTGCGATTGAGGGCAAAGAAAGTCCTAGTTTGGCAGTAGAAATATCGGAACCGCAAGGATGCCCGATTTACATCGGCACGGCAATTGAAGGTGTGAAAATTGCTGCTTCTCCAGCTTGGTTGCAGCAGCGGTTGCAGGCGGCGGGAGTGCGGCCGATTAATAATGTAGTTGACGTAACTAATTACATTTTATTGGAATGGGGACAACCGCTGCACGCTTTCGATCGCGATCGCCTGCAATCTTTCACCGGTACTCAAGATATCAGCATCGGCGTCCGCTTTGCTTCATCGGGGGAATCCTTCAAAACTTTGGACGGACAAAACCGCAATTTGCAAGCACAAAACCTGTTAATTACTGCTAGCGACAAACCTGTTGCCTTAGCTGGGGTAATGGGCGGCGAAGACACGGAAGTTCACGAAGGAACGCAAAATTTAGTTTTGGAAGCCGCGATTTTTGACCAGGCAACGATTCGCCGTTCGGCGCGCGCTCAAGGCCTGCGGAGCGAGGCATCGATCCGCTACGAACGGGGGGTGAATCAGGCGGCTTTGACGACGGCTTGCAACCGCGCTGTAGCTCTAATTTTGGAGTTGGCTGGAGGCGCTGCGACGGTTCAGAAAACGGCGAGTTCGGACGATGATTTGAGTTTTTCGCGATCGCTCGAATTGCGTTTAGATCGAGTAAATCTGGTTTTAGGGCAGTTGAAAAGAGGAGAAACGGGCGGTTCTAAATATCTGGAACCGGAAGAGGTGAAAAATATTCTGACAGCCTTGGGATGCGAAGTTGTTCCGACTGAAAAAGAACGGGTGTTTGCGATCGCGGTTCCTCCTTACCGCTACCGCGATTTAGAAAGAGAAATCGATTTAATTGAAGAAGTTGCCAGACTCCACGGTTATGACAATTTCTGCGATACTTTGCCCAGCAAAACTGAACCGGGTTATCTGTCGCCGGAATATGCGGCAATTCGGAATGTGCGATCGGCTTTTCGGGCTGCCGGTTTGACGGAGTTGATGCACTATTCTTTGGTGAAAACTGAGGGAGACAATCAGGTTGTGCTGGCGAATCCGCTGTTTGTGGAGTATTCGGCTTTGCGGACTGAGATGCTGTCGGGTTTGATTGATGCTTTCGGGTACAATTTGGAACAGGGAAACGGCGCGCTAAATGGTTTTGAAGTCGGCCGCATTTTCTGGAAGGAAGATGGCGGGCAGGATGCCCACCCCACAATGAAGGAAGCCGATGCAGTTGCGGGGATTATTGGGGGCGATCCGACTGTGTGGAAATGGCAGCAGGGAGGGCGCGATCGACCTTTGAGTTGGTTTGAGGCGAAGGGGGTTTTGGAAAGCGTGTTTCAAGGGTTGGGTTTGTCGGTTGAATATCAAAGCGACTCCTCTAATACACGCTTGCATCCGGGCCGCACGGCTGCGTTATCGTTAAACGGGAAACATTTAGGAGTTTTCGGACAATTGCACCCGCAATTGCAGCAGGAAAAGGGTTTGCCGGAGCAGGTTTACGTGTTTCAATTAGATTTAGGGGTGCTGTTGGCTGAGTTAGGGCGATCGACCAATTCGACTCGCAAGTTTGCGGGTTATTCGAGTTTCCCCGCTTCTGACAGAGACATTGCATTTTTCGCACCGGTTGAAGTTCCGGTTGTTGAGATGCAGAGTGCGATGAAAAAGGCGGCGGGTAGTTTGCTGGATTCCGTGGAACTGTTCGACGAATATCGGGGCGACAACGTGCCGGCGGGACAGCGGAGTTTGGCTTTTCGGTTAATTTACCGCGCGGGCGATCGAACTTTGAGCGAAACCGATGTCGAACCGGCACAACAAAAAGTTCGCGATGTTTTAGTTGAGAAATTCGGCGTTAGTTTAAGAAGCTAAAGAGGCCGCTACTCACCAATGGAAACCGCCAGGGAATGAATTCCCTGGCTCAAAGCTAAAGTCCTCTCAAGAGGACTAACAAGACTTAAGGATTACAAGGTAAATTTGCCATTGTGAGCAAAGCGAAGCATCTCAAATTCTTGCAATAAAAGCGTCTAAAGTGCATAATTGCTAACTAATTAACTCTTCAGTCCTCTTGAGAGGACTTCAGCTTTGAGGCGGGGGTTTCAACCCCTGCCGGACTCAATTTTTAACGTTAATTAAATTGTCACCAACGGCCGCAACATATCCCCAACCATAAAGGAAATATCGGGAAACTGCAAAGGAGAAATGCTCGCATCATCCCCAAGAACTACTATACTTTGATAACCATCCTGACTCGGTTCTCGAAAAACGTGAAGTTGCCGATTATTTACATCCAAAACCCAATAATCAGCAATTCCAGACCGAGCATAAATTGTCGCTTTTAGCCCCAAATCTGTTCTCAGGGTTCTATCAGCAACTTCAATAATCAGATAAATTTCAGACGGAGTTGGATGGTGGTCTTCATAGTAAAGTGGATCGGGTATGACTACAGAAATATCGGGTTCTGGTTCAGAGTAATTATTGAGCCGAACCGGGTCTTGCAGTCGCACAAAAATCTGCTCTCCTAAACGGTTATCCAGTAATATCTTCGTGCGCGCAATCGCCGCACCGTGGGCTGTTCCTTTGGCTGCCATCTTTACTATCTGTCCCGCCAGTAATTCTACTCGTTCATCTTCGTCAAGAATCCCAATTTCCGCCATCCGGTGATATTCTTGAACCGTCAACAGGCGAATGTCTAATAAAGTCATAGCTTGCTCCTCTATGAATTTAGCAATATTATAGTATAATTTTTTTCCCTTGACCGGGAGGACTTCTTTAACCCACATAGGTGGGTTTTGTTTGTGTAGGCGCGGTTTCCAACCGCCGACCGGAGTTTATGAATCGAGTAATATCCTAGTATAATATTTTTGGATATATTCATTAAAGGCTCAAAACCGTGACCAAATACGTGATGTGGGGAAGTTACTGCGAAGACGTTCTGGAAAAACGCGCTCCGTTTCGAGACGCTCATTTGGCTGGATTGGCTAAGCAGAAGGAATTGGGCGTATTAAGTACGATCGGGCCGACGAAGGATTTAACTAAAGTTTTTGGGATTTACGAAGCGGAAGATGAGGCAACTGTGCGACAATTGGTTGAGGCCGATCCTTATTGGGTAAATGGGGTTTGGACTGAGTACGACGTGAAAGAGTGGATTCAAGCTTTTTGAAGGGGATAACAGGGTGAACATCTTAAGATTGGACGACAGCGATTTAGTTCCAGTAGACTATGGCGATTTGCTGGACAAAATTTTAGAAGTTTTGCAGGGTAAAAACCCCTTTAATATATCAGATGACCGTCGTCGTCTGATTGTCGATATTGATGCGGTAGCTGCTGATGTTGCAAAAATAGAAGTGCGGACACCCTTGGGTTCCTTTGAACGTCAAGCAGATGCTGCCACTGTTAATTTTCCACCGGAAGTTGAGGAGCAATTTGGCGATCGAGTCAGGCAGATTAAAGAGTGTTTGCGGCAACACTTAGCATCTAAATTGCTGCCACAAAATACTTCAATTGAACAGTTTGTCGCTAGCTTAATCACTCCTTTAGATTCATCCTCTTTTCAAGGAGACGGCAAAAAGTTAGGTCTCAAATACGATTTTGGCACTCGCCACACTTCTTTAGAAAAAGAAAAGCTAACTTTGGAACGCCGACTCTCTGGGAGTCCTGGGACTTTAAAACTGCATAAATTGACTATTGCTGTGCGAAATACCGATATTTTTCAACAACAGCTAAAGGAGGGTTTAGAAAACTACATTAGGGAAAATGCCGAGAATAGCGACGATAGGCAAGAACTTAACCATTGTCTTGATGAGATGGTTAAAAATCCCGACTCAGATTTTCACAAATTAATCCGACTGGTAGACAAAGAAACCCTGGGTAAAATTAATAAAGAAGCAAAAATTACTTATTTAGAGTATCTGCTGGAACACATCCGCATTAGCAGCACAGATACTGTAGGTATCATCTATTTACAAGACTTGATTCGCCGCCTCAGATTGATAGAACAATACATCAACGACAGCAGTAAAGCCGATGGCGAATATGAAGTAAATTATGCAGGATTCCGATTTAATTACAGAGAGATTTTCGCCAGAGCGGAAGTTTTAGATGCACTGCCAATTATCCCCATTGTAGCAGGTTATTTGGGAGAAAGCACCGATACTCCTCAAAGCGAACGTAAATTTATCTTTGGCCTTAAAATCAAATTTAACAACCCAGTTCAAGCCCGCGGTGGAAAAGAAGCATTTGAATATCATCTGAATCGACTAAATCCAGATAGTGAAGAACACCAAGCAGCAATTGCGGAAGATTCCATAGATTCCATTACCGAAACCTTCGCCCGCAAGGTGTTAAAAATAGCATTGCTGTATCACTTTGTCTTTGCATCTCCCCACAACCCAGAAACGGAAAATTACAACCCTGAATTAGAACTTGACTTTAATCCTCTTCCTGGTTTTGAGAAACTAATCAAAGATGTATTGAGTCGTGATAATGACGAAATCAAAAAGAGACTTTTCCGAAATTTTGTGACTCGGTTTAAGGAAGTTAATGTTAAACATAAAATAAACCGTCTCAAGGAATTGCTGAAAAACTTTCTGAAACAGCAAACAATTTTGCCAAGCCGAACAGAAACGCGACACGTAAACCTTAAAATGGGTCTGGTAGAGGATATTGAGAATATTTTGACGACGAAGAAATTTTTTAATGATATTATGGATCGAAATTATAAGCAGACACTCCATTATATTGCCGTCGAGCAACCTACTGTCAACGAAAAATCTATTTGCCAGCTACCAGTCAATATTACCATCGAAGATGTCCGCTATTTCCCTACTGATGAACGCCAAACTTTCAGCATGGAATACAATATCGAAGGTGTCGATGTTTTGCCTGTACTTTCTGCACCTAAAGCCGATCGCTCTAGAGCAATATACAACCAGCATTTTCAGACCAAATTAGTCTTGTTTCCCTATGAGGATAGACGACTAGACAGCGGAGAAAAAGGTTTACAACCTGCGGCGGCTTTTGTGTATAAGTTTACCATGCTGCTGCTGTCTTATATCTGCCTGAAAATATTACTCAAAAATGCTGCGAAAAACTTGTTTATTCCGATGGTGAGGCTTCACGAAGGCGACCCTAAACACCCTTCGCCATCTGAAGAATTCATGGCTAAAGTTTCCAAAACATTATCTCACATTTTGAGTGAAAAACACCGCTCAACTTCTCAAGGATTTCGGATTAGAGAAAGAGTAGATAGTTTCCGTGTCGGTAACGGTTTGAGTTCCATGTATTCCATCCTTCCTAAAAAGTTTTGCTTCGACAATGTGCAGCTATCTCCAGAGTTGGATAAGTTAGCAATTATTGTCGTCTCCAGTCGGGATAGTGATGCAAGAAGAGGTAATCAAAACCGCTTCCAAAGACAAGCCAGCTTAATCGGAGAAGTTGTCGGAATTAACCGCCTAGATGACACCACAATTCAAGTCGAAATGCTGAAAACTTTTTCTGAGAATTACAGTGTCAGTCGCCTTTATACTGAACCTGTAATTCTTGAAGATGTCATGAGTCAGCTTTATCAGCAAGGATATCGGAATTTTGCATACATTTCCCAAGCACCTTACATGAGTACGCTGCACATTACCAAGACTGACGAAGATGAAGAAATGTCTTTCATGTCAAAAAAATTGCTCCGAACTTTGAAGGGAGAGCGCCGAGATATCAAAATTTATCCGATGTTTTTTGATAAATACTTTGTCCGCAGTTTCCTAGGTGATAAAGGAAAATCTTTTTACATTCAAGATACAATGGAACTGGAAAGCTTGTCTGCAAAAGGCAATCAGCAAGCTGTGATGTTTTTTAACTTGTTTAACGGGATTAAAGTCAAGCAGCCGGGAGAAAAAAACTTTTACAACGGCGTGATTTCCTACTCGACACTGTTGCATATATACGACGGTATTCTGGATGACCAAGACCTTCACCAAGGTTTGATATATGATGGTGAAATTAAAGATACTTTGCTGCATTATCTCACAATTTTCCACTTTTCCCGGTATGAAGCTCGCCACAATATTAGTTTAAAACTTGACCCCTACGAGCGGATTATCGGAGATGATTCAGTTGGTGCTTTATCTATGTTTCCTCATGCGGGCGGGAGTGCAGAGTTTAACTCGCTGGCTTTTTTGAATAAAGTAAGAGAAGTATTGAGCGTAACAAAGGGAGGTACACAATTATGATCGGTGAAGATTTTGGGCGGCTGTTTGAGGTTGGATTCAATATCGGGATTCTGGCATATATTCAGCGGGAAAATTTAGCTCACAATTTTGGCGATTCCTACCGTCTAGATTTGCAGAGGCTCAAATTGCCAAAGATGACGGCGGAAATCGTCAGGGAAGCCAATCTCCTGGCTAGTTTAGATGCTGAAATAGTTGAAAAATGGAGTTTGTTCTTTGTCCAAAAAGGTTTTTTGGGTGGGTTAAATTTTTTCCGGGAGTACGTCAAATCTACTGGCTGGAATTTGCAGCGGTTGGAAATTGTCTATTGTCAGTGCAGTTTTAGTGATGCTAACAGTATCAGAACCTATAATAAGGGTGAGAAAGAAGGGTTTAAAGAGTTATTGTCTCAGTTGACAACTGCCAAACTTAGTTTATCAGATGATCGGATTAACTCGTACATCCGCCGCTACTCGAAAAAGGGTGAGTTTTTGCAGGCTGATACGCTGATGCTGCTACAGCATGGGAATGATTTTAGAATTCTCTGCGTTGATTTGTCTGTGTTTTCTCCGATGTTAGCTCCCAAACCGGAGGATATCAATGAAATAGAGGTGATACGAAAATATTTAATGAGAGAAATTAGCTATTTGCGATCGAAAAGTGTGTTTTCTAATCTGCGGATGGATACCAGCACTTTGGGTGTGGATTTCTCGGAGGATTTAAAACGCTATTTTACGGCTTTTAAGTATAAGGATAAGGAAAGCGCTAAGCTGATTCAGGCCGGTAGCTACGCTCACAGCTTCTATGGATTTTTGCAACAAACTGGTATAATTTCAAGTAATGCTGAGGTTTTGTTTAATGTGGTTGGTTATGGCGATCGCAATATTAGCACTATTTCCCTACGCAAAGACAAACTTAAGCTGTTAGCAACTTGTGCTGAAATTTACAAAAATGAATCTAGGAAGCAAGAAATCAGCGATGCTCGCAGCGAAGTTTTGGATGTGATTCAACTCAACGCGGCTCGCAGTTTCAAAGAAGGCAGAAAATTTGTCGATTCTCTGTTAGGAATTGGGAAAAATGCCACTGAACCTGTATGTCATACAGAGAAAATCGAGAATTTTGTTAATTCAATCGATATTATATCAGATAAACTGGCCGATGAATTGCAAATTGATCGCGGTTTGCATTTGAGAAATGCTCACGCTGAATTGATTGTGAAAGCGCTTCAATCTGATGAAACTTATATCTTTTTGACAGGGAATCCGGGAATTGGTAAAACAACTGCGATCGCCAATTTTCTGAAAACCCATATTAATGACGGTTTCTTATTCTTATACGTCAGTCCCCGCAAGCAAGTAAACTTAGATATCATCGAAAAATTCACAGATAAAAATACTGGTTTGTTGTGCGATAATCGGCTATTCTGTATTAACACAAACTCGGATATTATCGCCAGCTATTCGGGAAAGCGTACAGTCAAGTATAGCTCGAATAGCCGCAATGAAAATTTTGCACAAAAAACGGTTAATTTTCTCAAAGACAATCCAGAGAATCAGGTAAAAGAATACCACCAGCGACAAATCGCCAGAAAAAATGAAACCGTAATTGAACCAGCTAGCCTCAAAACTATGGGAGTGCTAAATAGCATTTGCAATGGAATTTATAGCCTGATCAACTGTCAAACTTCTAATAATATTGTAGCTACGGTTTCCATCCAATCTTTGAGAATGAAAGAAAATCGACAAAGTACCCTAGATTATTTAGAACAGATATTTCAAGATACTTATAACAAACGCGATAAACAAGTCATCCCCGCCAAGATGCAAGAAATATCTAGGCGCATAAAACACATTTTCATTATGATAGATGAAATTACAGGAGATGACGGTGGTGTTCAGTTTTTAGCCGGAATTGCCAACATGGTTAAAAATCATGAATTGCACAAGCCACAGCACGGCTTTAATACTAAAATTATTGTGGCAGATGCTTCGATTGTTGACTCGGATGTGATTAAACAACACCTTGAAAACACATCTCCAGAACCGGATAAAATCTATTTCAAAAAATTAGCTAAAAATTCGGATGTCATTGAACCTTTACAAGTCACTCCTTTTGAATTTAAACGGCTACCTGCAACGATAATCAATGCCAATTCCTACCCCGCCCGCAGTTTAGAGATAACTTACAAGGTATTTGTAGAAACTGTTAAATACAATGAAAATGCGTCTTTAAAGGAGGATAATGATTTAGTAAAACGGGTACAGTCTGAAATAATTCAGGATATCAATCAGCGATTGGTGGAACCTGGTGTCGAACAAATTATAGTCTATATTCAAAATAAGCGAAGATTGGCAGAATTGATTGATAAAATTCAAAAAGAACGAGAATTTAATCAATTTGAAGATTATCTAGAAATTCATGCGAATATCTCGGAAGAGGAGAAGGCAAAAATACAGGAGTGCAAAGATACAGCTAAGGTAATCTTTATGACTGCATCGGGAAGTCGCGGCTTATCTTTCCCGAAAACTAAACACATTTTAGTAGATATTCCGCGCTTCCAGATTGAGAAAAATCTGATGGAAGTGATACAGGTGATTTATCGGGGACGCGGGGAAGATAAACATGGTAAAACCCTTGACGGTGAAGACAAGCAGTTGGTTTTTTACGTGTCTGATACAGCAGTTTACTATGCTGATGATGCGGAACTTTCCCTGCAAGAAAGCAAATTGAGTTTGTTGAATTTACTGCTAATTCTGAAGACTGCGGTGATGACGCGAATTGTCGGGTACGGGAATTTAGGTAGGGAAAAGTTTTTGATGATTCCGATTGGTGGTAAGTCGGTTTTTGCGGTGGGGGATACTTTTAGTAACAAGATGGCTTCTCTAATTAAAACGCTCAAGAGCGAAAGCATCCGAGGAAATAGGTTGCTAAAGGAGGTTTATACGAGTTTAGAAGAGCTTTTGGGTCGTGGGGAGTTTGTTTTGACAAATTCTGATAACTCTCGTTACAAGGGCAATTCCTACCTGGAAATGCGGGATGATTTTAACAAGAAGTTTTTGGAGAAGTGCAATCCGTTAGATGGTTTGCTGAGTTATGATAATTTAGAGACTGCTCATATTTGTGGGAGTTTGTTGGTAGTGCCTCTAGCTAAGCAAAATTTGCTGGAAAAATACCAGATGCGGCTACGCGAACAAATTCAGAAGTGTGTAGATGATCAGTTGCTGCAAAAAATGTATCGAATCAGGGATAGCGAGTCGTACCCGGAGAATGTACGATCGGCTATAAGAGGAGGTGCGATCGAGCTTTTGCAATTTCTCAACAGCGATGTGGAGAAAACTCAGTATTTTGAAGAGCAGAGTCAGCAGTTCGATCGCTATTATGCCATACCGCTATTTGCCTTCGTTAGCGGGGAGGAAATGCAGGAGTATTTTGCTGACAGTAAGCTGGAAGAACCGGAAGACAAGCGGTTTCGGGATATTTTGTCGGCTTATGTGCGATCGATCTACCCTATTGACAGTGTAATGCCGATCGGGCACAAATATCAAGACTTCCCATTTCTCGTGTTTAGAAGCTATAGTTTAGAACAAAGTCGATCCAAAATGTTCACAGACAAGTATCTGTTGAGCTCCAACGAGTTGAACGTGCTCAATTTGATTTTATCCAAAGATGCCAACAAAAACTTGTAAGGTGCGTCAGTTGCTAGTTTTCTAAACTGTATCGAAGATATTCTACTGACGCACCCTACTCAACTGTATAATAACCAACAAGCTAAAAACTCACTTAAACAAATATGACAGTCAAAGTAGGAGATATCGCACCGGATTTTACCTTACCATCTCAAACTGGTACATCAGTCAGTCTCAAGGATTTTCAAGGTAAAAAAAATGTCATCGTCTATTTTTACCCCAAAGACGACACACCGGGATGCACGACCCAAGCTTGCGCTTTTCGAGATAGTTACGAAGTCTTCAAAGACGCAGGTGCAGAAGTCATCGGAATTAGCGAAGATTCGCAGCAGTCTCACGAGAAATTCGCCGCTAAATATCAGTTACCTTTTACACTGTTGAGCGATACTGGCAATAAAGTTCGGCAATTGTACGGCGTTCCAGCTACACTGTGGATTATGCCGGGTAGAGTAACTTATGTGATTGATAAACAAGGTGTTGTCAAGCATATTTTTGACTCGATGTTGGACTTTAAGGCACACGTTGCAGAAGCCCTCAAAACTTTAGAAACTATCAAGATTTAGATGGATTAGAAACCCTCTCGATCAAACTCGGTGGTTTCAACCGCTTTTTTTGACCTGTTACTCCTAGGCGAAGCCAGGGCGAAAGGCTTTTGTATTTCGCAAGTCAATCGGTAACAGGTCAAACTATACCAACACGGATGTTCAAAGGCAGAGTTTTGCTAATGTTTGTCCCGATTTTGTGGTGGAATTGCGCTTTGAGAGCGATCGCCCAAAACCTTTGCCAGAAAAAATGCAATAATACAGGGATAATGGAGTGAGATTGGGATGATTGATTAACCCGAAACAGCGTTAAGTAGCAATTGGGCGATCGGGCAAAGAAGTAGAGATATTAGAGAATCCTCAAACTGTGTCTGGTGAAGATGTATTAGTAGGATTTGTATGGCAATTTAATTTAATTTGGTAGCGGGCGATCCTCTTCTGCAAGCTTCGCTAACGCACTTTAGGTTAATCTAGATTATCGGTTGTGTGGGGCGGGTTTATTATATTGTTTGCTTCTGTTAAATATTATCGGTGAAACCCGCCCGTACCGACTGTGTTTTGGGGAAAGAAATTATAAAATACGATCGCCACCAACACCACCGCCGCTCAATTCGCCTGCTTGAATATGATTATAGGACTCCCGGTGTGTATTTTATCACTATTTGCAGTTGGCAGCGCGAATGTTTGTGGGGCGAAGTTATTGATGATACAATGCAATTGAGTTCCTATGGTAAAAATCTTTTATTCAAAGGGAGGATTTTCTGTAACGTTACCCAAACGTGGAATTAGACAATTTTATTGTTAGGCCAAATCACGTGCACGGAATTATTCTTTTGAAAGATGGGCCAGAAAGAAATTATACAGAATCCGATAAGTTTGCTTCGATCGCCTGACTGACGGCGCGATCGCTGCCTCTTTAAAGATACAAGGGGCGGGTTGAGCGCGCAATACAAGATATCCCGCCAACAATTTAGATACAAAACCCAAAACCCGCCCGGTGGCGGATAGAATTAAATTCTTGCCAGATGTATAATTGTTAAAAATTAGATATTAACTTGCAATGGGTGCTAACAGAATTAGAATTGCTAAAGATAAAGCTGATTTAGTCAAATCCTTAACTTTATCGGATAACAACTCCGGGCCTTTTCAGACTTACGCCGATGTCATCGCGTTTGCCGCAGCGTTGGGAAATCAGCGGAAAAAACGCTTGCCTTTGGGGGAAACTTCTAAACGAGAACCCGGTGCTATAGATGTTGATGTTTTTCTATCTAGGGGTTACGATATGGCGATTAACTTAATTGCGATCGCCGAAACCAAAAATCCTCAAATTCTCTCCCATCTCGACGAACAATTGGAAGCAGAACGATTGCAAATTTTTGAAGAATATGCTAATGGCGGACTGGAAATTTTGCGAGAAGAGTTGCGGGGTGCGGCCGATTATACCGATCGCCTTTTGTTGATTTTAATTTCACAAAGAGACAACCAACATCGGTCAAATGAAGAATTCGATTTAAGCAAGTTTTTATTTTAAGAGGTTCTCAATGAAGCACATACCAAAAGATATAATCAAGAGATGCTTAAAGCAATCTGCAAAATTTCTCGCTTACAGTTACTCAGCATTTATTATTTGCTATTTCCTTCTCAAACTAATCTTTTGGGATAGAATAGGAATTATTGCCTTAATTAGCACCTTTATCCCCTTAATTTTCTTCCCTACTTTCCTGCTTCCCATCATCGGATTGTTAATTCTCAAAAAAAGATGGTTCACTATTATTTCTGCGATCGCCTCCATTATCCTAATCAGTTGGCTGCACATTAAATACTTTAGCCCAAAACCAATAAACATCACAAATTCGCAGCCCAGCATCAAAGTTTTATCTCATAACCTCAGTTGGTATAAAACTCAGTCACCTACTTTACTAAAACTGATTAACCAGCAAAAACCCGATATTATCTTTTTACAAGAAATCGTTAAGAAACATACCGAAAGAGCTTTCACCTGGTTAAAAGCAGACTACCCCTATCAAATTGGAACTCACCCTGTAGGAATTCTCAGTAAATACCCAATTGTATCCAGCGAAATACTGCACTTAGCCGACCATCCAGAAACGCAGCAGCGGGCAATTATTAAATTTAACGAACAAGAAGTAGTGATTTATAATATGCAAGCTACCGGGCCGTGGTTGAAGATGTCTAAAAAATTGGGTTTAATCAAAATTCCAGTTTACAAATATGACAAACGATCGCCTGAAATTCAAGACTTAGTGCAGCGAGTTGAGCGAGAAACTCTGCCAGTAATTGTCGCGGGGGATTTTAATATGACAGACGAAACTCAAGACTATGACAGGGTGCAGAAAGTCATGCAAGATTCTTTCCGAAAATCGGGATGGGGGTTTGGTTTTACCTGGCCTCACGGTTGGGAACTTAAATTCTTGGTAAAAAAATCGAATTGGAAATTAAACTATCCCCTTTGCCGGATTGATTATATTTGGTATTCAAAGCATTGGGGTGCTAAATCGAGTTCGGTTTTGGAGGCAACCGAGTCCGATCATTTGCCTGTAGGAGCCGAACTTATTTTGATGAAATAAAGCGGTATAATGTATATAAATTGAGAGGTAAACTTTGGTATAATATCGAGCGGTAGTAGTGTTTTATAGACAAAAATTACTAAAATTGATAATATTAATATGCGGTTTTCATTGAGTTATATGTTAAGATAAGTATTAGGTGGAGTGATTGACCTCAATGCCTGCGGTTGCCCAGCTAGAGAGTTTATATCGCATCAGTTATCAACTGACCTACACGATGCTTCAGCCGATACATCTTATTTGTGTTGACGATCGCACTCGTAACGTATTCATATTGGCTGGGTACGATGAAGAGCTTGAGTTCCAGATTTTACCCAATGGGGAGTTTGCTGATGAGCCAAGTTAACTATAATGCAATGTCGAATACTGAATTAAAACAGTATTTTCTTAAACATCGTGGAAATCGAGCCGCTTTTCAGGCGTACTTAGACAGAATCAATCAGCATCCGCTGAGGATTATTGCAAGCCCCAGCGATCCTGATTTCGATGAGAAAGTTCAAGCTGCAATTCGTCGCAAATTAGAAGCGGCAAGAAGTCGCAGCAGTTAGCCATCTAATAAAATTCAGAGGCACACCCCATGCAAATTAACCTCACCATTACCGATCGCTTAGAACAGCAACTTCTTGAGAAAGCTAGCCAACTCAACCTGCCGATCGAAACCCTGATTTTGCAATCCCTACGCCAACTGTTTCAAGAAGACGAAGAAGATATATCTAAAGAAGATATCCTTAACAGCCTTCGGATTGCGCTTCAGGAAGTAGAAGACGGCAAAGTTCACCCGATCGCAGAACTTTGGGATGGTATTGATGTCTGAACTACCCACTATCCAGGTTCTGTTTGCCGATCGGTTCAAGCGCCAACTCCGAATCCTCGCTAAACGCTATCGTCAGATTCAAACCGACTTGCAACCCCTCCTACAGCAGTTACAAGCAGGCGAATGTCCAGGCGATCGCATTTCCGGTACAGGCTACACGGTCTTCAAAGTAAGAGCCAAAAACAGCGACATCAGTAAAGGGAAAAGTGGAGGCTATCGCATTATTTATCAAGTCACATCAACCACTTGTTTCATCTTGCTCATCATCTATGCCAAATCTGACCAAGAAACGGTTGCTGTAGAAGAAATTAATGATCTTATCGATAGCTTCCGCGATCGGCAACAATCATAATCAAAAAATAACCTTAACCAGGCTCAAAATTAAGGGATCGCACTTTACAATTCCCGTATATATAAATCCCTGACTGCTGCCACTATCAGCATAGAAACTTAGCTCAGCACTGGCGGCAATCCTACCTCTTGCGGCTGCACAAATCGGCCGTTAAAACTAATAGCTTTATCCTCAAAAGTCCTCGCTTCCGCCACCGCTTGCCGCAAATGAGCTCGCTCCATATCGTCCTGAATTCCCCCTACCAAATATACAATTAACTTCGTCGCTAAATCCTTTCCAGAAACTAGCATTCGCTTTTTGTTCGGATCGTACAAAATGCCGTACCACGCAGACTCAGGATTGTCCATGTGGCTAAATCCTTCATCCACATCGAATCTGCGGAGTTTGTCAAAAATAGATTTCAGGGAAAGTTTCTTTCTAAATACTAGAATTCCCAAAGCATTAGCTAAAGCAACTTGACCGACTGGACGGAACAAAATATTTCCCTCGCCCCCTGGCTTTTCAAAACTAAATCGGCGCAATTCTGTCGTTTCTTCGCCGCTTTCAATTCTTTGATAGCTGGGTAAAGTTGCTAAATGATCGAACAGTTTCTTAAACTCTTCAATTCCCTCTTTCAGTTCTTCATCTTCGGGACGCATGGGGATTAAACCTTTTCGTTCCGGCTTCCAATGAGGGAATTTGTATTCCAAATACCGTTCGGACATATCTTGCAGCGCTTGCAATGTAGTTAACACAGTTGATTTGGCTGCGACTGTAGCGCTATCCCAATTCACGCGGGGGTTTCTGTCATCTTGTTCTTTTAATAAAGGATGGGTGACGGCAATTTTTCGGGCCGCGATCGCAAATCCGTTGTCCTCGTTCAATAATGCTAGCTGGCCCTGACTCAGCGTTACCGCCATTAGGTTAACGTGCACAAAGATCGATCGCACGCGCCGTTGTGCTTGCTGTCGCGTTTCCCCCGCTACCGCCGCCGGGATAAACTCAATTCCGATTTTTTCGTGCGCTAATTTATACACTGTTTCGGGGTCGATTTGATACTCTTCTGCTAAATCTTCCAGAGTAATTGCAGCGCCGACAGGTTTTTTATTTTTGTTGTATCTTTGCAGGATTCCGGTTTTAATTAAACTCATTAAACCTTGAACTCCCATCAGCCGATGCTGGCCGTCTAAGGCAAAAATTGAGACTTTTTGAGAGACATTCAAAAGCCCTAAGTTCTCGTTTTTATCAAAGGATGTAAATTCAGCAGCCGATTTAGTTGCTACGCCATTTTTATCCCATTCCTCGGCTAGAGGATTGTCTACCCACGGAGGACTGACTACTACTAAAACTGCGGGGAACTTGTGCGATTTTCGGGCTGCTAAATATTGAGTTAGGGCTGCTTGGCGCGACCAATCTAAGGGACGCTGGATAATTTCGTCAATGGTTTCGTCGTCGCGGACGATGTTGTTGGTTTGGAGGTCGAATTTTTGGCGGAAAAGCGGCATCTGGGAGGCGAAACGGACGCGAGAGTCTAACCATTCTAGGGTGACTGAACCGATGTATGCTTCGCTGTTTCCCATCTGGGTTTTTTGTACGAAAATGCGATCGTCCTTTCCTAAATAATTATCTAATAAAAGTGCGATTTCCTGTCTGTCGCTATTTTCTTTTTCTAAAATTTTGCTAGCGAGGTCATCCGCTGGGTTGGTATTCATCGGCGGTTTCTATATAAGTAGGCTATTTTTTCAAAAAATATCATATATTAAAGTTTATGTCAACACTTGTTTTTAAAAAAACATTGTGAAATACTTAAGTTATACCCTCATAGCCCACCTTAATACCATAAAACTTGCAAAAAGTCAATAAGTATTAATACTTAATTTCCATGCCCAATGCCCAATGCCCCATGCCCCATGCCCCATGCCCCATGCCCCATGCCCCATGCCCCATGCCCCATGCCCCATGCCCCATGCCCC